>CAMYJP010000433.1 GCA_947258675.1 uncultured Desulfobulbaceae bacterium
TATCTTTATTTTCCTGATTACTTTATTTTCCGCATCTGGCGCTAGTGCTGCTTTAAATTTTCCAGCAGCTGGCTGGCACCGGGGAGATGTTTCATTTGCGCAGGAAAATTCGAAAAACGCCATCCTGGCAGCCATGAGATCTTCTTCACCTAATATCGAGATTGATGTGATTGATTTTGTTGACGAGCAGGGAAACAGGTTGGGCCTGTTGGCCCATGACTATGAAATGGATCGGATTGCAGGATCAAAAGGAAAATTCACTGAAAATCACAACATGGCCACTCTGCCACTAAATTCCGCTGACTCCGAGCTGTCCCCGGAACCCTTCTTGACTGTAGTGGAACTTTTTGAGCTGATCAAGCAGGTCAAGGACGAGGGGATAACTCCGTTGGTCTCCCTGGACATGAAAGAGGAAGGTAAGAGCGGGCATGAGTTCGGGAAATGGCTTGGCGCCCTAATCGCCGACTATGGATTTACCAACCATGTTTTTGCTTCCTCCTTTTTCAAGAGCAATGTGGCCGGGGTTAAAGAGACATGTACAAACTGCCTCACCGGAGGTCTGGTATTTAACGATCATTTTGCCTTAAAACATCTTGACTATCGCCATACTTCCCTTGATCTGACAGGATTTAGCAAACTAACATTTTTCCTCGGTTTTCTGGGAAAGCAGGAGTTTCCCCATGATTTTGTCCTGATCCAAGATGACATTCTTTTTTCGCAGCCGGAGCTTGTTGATTACTGGAAGAGGGAAAGAAACGTAAAATTTGTCGGAAGCTTTGTTTACAACAAAAATAGGCCTTACACCGAAGAGGAGTGGCGAAAACTGGAAAAAGTCGACTGGCTGGAACTTGATCCGGAACAGATGCGACAGATTATAGAGTGACCAGTAATGACACGCAAAAAAAATCAATATATGGAGGAGAATCATGATGAAAAAGATAATTGCATTATTCCTATGCCTGACCTTAAACATAGCATGCGTTGCCAATACAAACCGAGGGCCGAACGCGGAGCATGGTATTGGTGCGGCTTTGCGCGGCATCGCCCATCTGGCTCTGTCGCCGTTTCAGATAGCCGCCGGACTGGTCGAAGGCATTTCTTCGATACCGTATTACCTGGCAACCAATATTCATGATCTTAATAAAGGTATGATTGACGCTCAGGCAGCCATCACCATTGATGACACCTATGAGTCCGCATACGGGAAAAGACTCAATCAAGTTCCTGAAGATGGCGATACGGGAGAGGTATTCAGGCGCATGAAACACGCCAGCCAGTATTTTCAGAAAGTATTGAAAAATTATGGTGTCCGGGATGCAGAACACTACATCCTGACGAGTATTGACACAGCAAACAGTGATGGCTATACACTTTTTGCCGTGGTCTACAGACCAATGGGCACTATCCAGGTTATTGACAAATATGATAGTGGTTATATGCAGACATTCAATAGAACTGACCGTCTTTATTATGAACCATTTGAGCATGATGTTAGTGGGAATCCCCTGGATACAGTCGTGGACTGGGCCGGTTTACCGCGGGAAATTATTAAAACCCAGAAAGCCCAGGCTATTCTGATCACCCTTGCAGCGAACTCGGTGGTGAATGGCAAGAAGACTCTTGATTACTGGGAGGCAGAAAAGCGTTGGATAGGCGGTGATTATGTTAAAATAACCGAGAGAAGAATGAGCAGGGTCAAGGACAAACTGAACATTTAATTGATACTGTAGAATGCTTATTTTTTCCCGAGCTCTATTACAACCAACGTAAGCCTGGATTTTAATAGGTGGGGATTTGAGTTCCCCACCTAATTTTATCCGTATAAATTTTCAATCCACCTGATTGCTTCAATATCAGAAACTTTCCCCAGATACTGCTGAGTTGTGGAAAGATCGGAATGCCGAAGAATTACTTTGCTGATAATTTCGATTGGTACGCCAGCTCTTGAGGCAAAGGTTGCAGCACGTCTTCTCAAATTATGAGGTCTAAGTTTAATACGAGCAAATCCCCGTCCTTTACAACCATTTTCCTAGCACCTGCATAGGTTATTGGATAGATTCTCTGATTAGGGACGATGGGGACGCCCATGAAATTATGTTTTTCTTAGGTTGCTCATAGTCAAGATATCTATATTAAGAGTTTTTCCGGGACATTAGGGAAATATTGACCTGGCATAACCAGATTACATATTGAACGAAAGTTTGTTTTCAGTGGTTTCAGGTGGTGGCAAGCCCTACACGTTAAATAATAACTTGTTAGAGCTGGGAGATTCCATGTCATTCCATGATAAAGCAGCGAATAAAGCAGCCACCATGGGGAAAAGATCATCCGAATTTAGGAGTGCGGCACAAAGGCATGCAAAGGCGACTTGAATTTTCCTAATTACTTCAGGTGTTGTATGGTATTTTTGGAAATGGCAATACGCTACAATTCCCGCTTTAATCGGTATTATTAGTGCATTTCAGAGTATTAGCTCAACAATGATCGCTGAAAGAATAGAAAAAATCGAATCTTCTTTGAATCCCTAAAAGAGAAAAAAATGGGTCACATTGCATTGCCATCACCCACTTTGGTAGGAAGGCAGATATAGCGGAAGCCAAGATGGCAAGAAGTGTTGCGAGTTTTGTTATGTTGTGAGTTTGGTAGGACCAGCAAAGGCCCCCGGATCTGTAAATTCCCGCACTCAA
>CAMYJP010000434.1 GCA_947258675.1 uncultured Desulfobulbaceae bacterium
AAAGCAACTGCCCCTATTGTCCAGTCTGTAAAGTCTCCTGTCTCAAAACCTCCGTTTGAAATTAATTGAACTGCATGAGCTCCTGTTGAAAACGAAAAAATCATTAGAAACAAAGCTGGTAAAACAATTTTACTTTTCATTTTTTTTATCCTCCTTGTACTTTTGATTTAAGAAATTTCATATAATATGCAATTTCTTAGCCAATGTAAGACAAGACTTGCCGATACAGTAAATTGCAATAAAATCAAACAATTCAACAACACACCTCATTTTTCGCATAAATGTTTGAAAAAATAATTCGGATGATATGTTCGGAAAATCGGAAAATTTCCGGAAAACTGAATTAGTATTCCGGTTTAGACAAACGACAACATCTTGAATATAGCAGGGCTTTTGGTAATTACTGATCATCTACATTCTAGCGGCTTGTCATGTATAATTATAACTAGCCCGGATATTTCATAAAAGAAAAGGCGAAACCTGATAAATCCTTTATAATTTCGGTATCTTACACTGAAAAACAAAGGAGGTTTCGCCGTGACAAAATGTACCACTGAAACAATTAAATTTCCAGCCTGTAAACGACGTCTGGTCGAGGTTAATTTTGCCGGAGGGGAAATCACCAGTGATGGAGGAGTTCTTTTACTTCGCGAGATCGATCGTCGTCTTGGTTTGACAAAGACTGTTGCCAATATCCTTCCCGACCACCGTAATCAAAATTATGTAAAACATTCTCTTCTCAGTCAGCTGCGGCAGCGGGTTTATGCCCTCTGCCACGGATACGAAGATTTAAATGACCACCAGACCCTTCGTGCCGATCCTGCCGTACAGACCGCAGTCGAGCGTGACACAGTTCTCTCCAGTCCCTCCACATTGTGTCGTTTTGAAAACAGAATGGGACGTGTTGCCGCGGTAGATATCCATAAAGTGGTAATAGAAAAATTCATTGCGTCTTTTGCCAAAGCTCCAGAACAATTGATTCTGGATTTTGATGCCACCGATGACCACGTTCACGGGCAACAGGAAGGCCGATTTTTCCACGGCTATTATGATCACTATTGTTTCTTGCCCTTGTATGTTTTTTGTGGCGATCAACTGCTGGTCAGTTATCTTCGCCCCAGCAAAATAGACGGCGCCAAGCATGCTTGGGCTATTCTTTCTCTGCTGGTAAAACGGATACGCCAGACTTGGCCAGAGGTGAGAATCATTTTTCGCGGAGACAGCGGTTTTTGTCGGTGGAAAATGTTGTCCTGGTGTGACCGACACAGCATCAGCTACATCGTGGGTATTGCCAAGAACACCCGTCTCAATAGTATGGCGGCAGAGTTCATCGCAAAAGCAGAACAGGAATACGAAATCAGTAAAACCAAACAACGTATATTTACAGAATTTTACTATGCGGCGGCAAGCTGGGACAAACCTCGCCGAATTATAGCCAAGGCGGAACATTCCGGACGTGGCAGCAATCCCCGTTATGTTGTAACGAACCTGCCAGGAGAATCGCAGGATCTGTATGACAATCTGTATTGTGCCCGAGGAGAGATGGAAAACAGGATCAAGGAGCAGCAACTTGGCTTGTTCGCCGACCGCACCAGCTGCCATCACTGGTGGCCGAACCAGTTCCGTCTTTTGCTTTCGAGTTTGGCATATATCCTACTGGAAAGGCTTCGAACCATTGGCTTGGCCGGAACAAATCTGGCCCGAAGTCAAGCAGGAACCATCCGCTTAAAACTGTTGAAGATTGGCGCAGTAATCTTACGTAATACCCGCAGAGTTCGACTCATGCTGAGTAGTAGCTACCCATATCATGATATCTTTCGGAAAATCGCTGGGCATCTACTCGAACCAGGATAATCAGCGAGTGAGCGCTGCCCCGGCGCTTCGATACAAAACGGGGGGAAGGGGGAATTGCGTGCTTTTCATGCAATTCCAGTGAAATTTGCATGTTGCCTCTTGATCCACAGTCATTTTTTTAGGTGAAGGAGCTTCACAACGCGCCTGCCGATCATTCATGAAATATCCGGGCTAGACGTCCCTCTTAATTGATTTGTTCAGATTATTTATTTTCGTTAAATCAGTTTGTTACGCTGTTACAAGATTGTGTGAGTTTGTTTGAGAAAAGTGTTTTTTGACTTCTCTATCAATTATTTTGCCCATCTTACTTTTAGCTATTTTCATATTGTACCGTACCTGTAGGTTCAGCCAGAATTCCGGTTCAATTCCAAAATACTTGCCAAGACGTAACGCAGTATCGGCAGTAATTTCTCTTTTGCCATGTATAATTTGACTGATACGATTTGCAGGGACCTTAATGTCTTTTGCTAACTTGTTTTGAGTGATTTCCATTGGCTTAAGAAATTCTTCCAATAAAATATCGCCCGGAGTGATTGGAGTTAATTTTTTTGTCATGATCTTACCCCTTGTGATAATCAACAATTTCTACGTCGAAGACGTTTTCTTCTGACCATACGAAACAAATCCGCCACTGGTCGTTAATTCTGATACTATGTTGCCCGTTTCTGTTGCCTTTCAATTCTTCAAGCCTATTCCCTGGGGGGATGCGCAAGCTTTGCAAAGAAATGGCCGCATTTAGAACCTCAAGTTTTATTCGTGCTGTCCTGGAAATACTTCTGAACCTTTTTACACCTATGTCGCTAAAAAGTTTTTCCGTATCTTTGCAT
>CAMYJP010000435.1 GCA_947258675.1 uncultured Desulfobulbaceae bacterium
AGGTCTACTTCCTATTCCCACGGGCAGATTATAGCTTTACGCTGGGACGGCATGGCGCTTCAGTCTGTGGCGGAAGGGCCGAAACTGAAAGGATTCATAACCGACGTTGCCCTGGCCAGCCCTGCTGGAGACGCCTCAAAAACCATGCTCTACGCAGCCTTCGTTAAAAGCGAAGGCGCTTTGTTCAAAAAAGAATCCACGAAAATTATTGCGTACGAACTTCCTGGAAAATAAAAAAGCTTTTTCAATCCCTGCTTAATATTGACCAAAGAGGGAAGAAATCTTTTCGATTGGGTTCAGCGCCGCCCCGGCCGCACCCGATAATTTCAGGACTAACTCGGATAATCTTGACACCAAGCTTCCGACCCGTATAATAGCGCCCTTCATGGCGGTGTAGCTCAGCTGGTGAGAGCATACGGCTCATATCCGTAGAGTCCGGGGTTCAAGTCCCTGCACCGCCACCATAACATACTAATATCATTAGATATTTTCCATATGCTATAAACCCCAATAATATCAGATAGTTATTGTTGGGGTTTTGTGCTTGTAAGCCTCCTTAATTTTTCCCCAAAATCATGCTGGTGTAACATCAGGTGTCACATTTTCTGTGACACCAAAAGGAAAAAATTGAGGACCAACCATTGAAAAATCCAGCCCGCCTGTTTTTCCTTGTTAGTTGTTGAAAACAAGAGAACTCTTGTAATCCTATCAGCAAGTAATGTAATATTTTATAAGTTCTTATCTTATTCAGATTTAAAGGGAGAGAAGACAATGATCGAGCCAAGTAAAAAAATCGTCCAGGATGCCCTTTCTTTGCCTGCTGATCAGAGGCTAGCGTTAATTGATCGACTTTTACATAGCTTGAATGTTCCAACGCAACCAGAAATAGATGAATTGTGGGCAAAGGAAGCAGATCTTCGAATTTCACAGATTGAGATGGGAGACGTGAAGACAATACCAGGAGAGCAAGTTTTTCAGGAAATTCGAGAACGGCTTTCAAAATGAACTTCACATTTCATCCTCTTGCTAAAGTAGAACTCAATAAAGCTGTTGATTATTATGAGGAACAACAGGTAGGACTTGGGCTTGAGTTTGCTGAGGAAGTATACTCGACAATTGAACGTATTTGTCGCTTTCCGAAAGCTTGGACTCCGCTTTCCAAAAAGGTAAGGCGTGCTCTTACGAATCGGTTTCCTTATGGTGTCATATATCAACTTCATGGCAACTCTATCATTATTGTAGCCATTGCACACTTGAATAGAAAACCTGCCTACTGGAAAACAAGAAAGAATTAGCACAGTTAACATATACAAAGCAGACGAGTCAAGACAAGAACAAGACAAGACAAGAATGGGGGTCAAGTCTGCCCTTGGCTCTTGTGCACGGCTTCAACAACCTTATCCACCCGTCTCTTATGCCACGATCCTTCAGCGTTAGCTTTTTCATTCTTACAAGAATGCTACTTACAGAGCTATATTTATCCATCTGGAATTGGCGGCCTATCTCGTTTAGGCTATCACACCTTAGCTTTCGCATCAAAAATATCGCCACATTCCGAGGTTCATTGAATTCCCCTCTCCTAGATACGTACAACTGATCGGTACTAATATTGTAAAATCCACACACGGTGTTGATTATCAAAACACCCGAAGGGGCAAGTTCTTTTGTCTGGGGAACCTCCAGATTAAAGGTTGAGGTATAATATCTACCCTTTACCCAATCAATGAATTTCTCAGATCCCAACACCAATGGCCATCGCTCTCTTTCCAATAAGCCCGCCATCTTTTCGTCATTATCAACGGACACAAACTTTTTATATTGTCTCACCCACTGTCGCTTGTCTTTCGTTAACAAAGAAAATATGAATTCTTTGTGAAGCCAATTCCATTTCTTCCCAATAGAGAGATATCCCCGCTCGCTACTCCACAGATAGTCATTAGGTTTGCTCGCAATGCCCGCCGTTACAGGATTCCGGTGTATGTAGCGGACAAGCTGCAATAAGTAGTTGTCTTCTTCCACAAGAATCGATTTGTATCGGCCACGAAAAAGTTGACCATCGCAAAAATTTTTCTTGTTATATCTTTGTGTGTATACTCCGTTGATGTGCCGCATCGCCCTGGATATATTACCGGCCGGTGTCTGCAAAAGTATATGATAATGATTTGGCATCAAGCAGTATGCTGCCACCCGGACACTCCACATTTCCGCACTTTCCTTTAAGACTTCCAAGAAAATCTCGTAGTCATCCTTGTTACAAAAGATCTTTTCAGACCTCCTGCCGCGATTCATAATGTGGTACCAGGCACCAGGATATTGTATTCTCAGCGGCCTTGTCATGCGCTATGGCATAACACATAGCCCAATAGAATCAAGGGTAGACTTGACCCCTTTCCTTTACGGGAAACCGTAAACAAATTGGTCAAGACGTGGACTACCGGCATTCATGGTAATTTTGGTTGTCATAGCCTACGAAAAACTTGGGGATATTTTCAACGCACGAAATACGGTGTGGGATGGGAACTCATTTGCAAGAGGTTTAATCACAGCAACCCGTCGATAACAATGCGATATTTGGGGATAGAAGACCGAGAGGTGCACGATGTTTTGATGAACGGAATTTGATATTCTAAGGACGTAAATCGTTACAACATAAAAATTCAGTCGGCACAGTCCGCAT
>CAMYJP010000436.1 GCA_947258675.1 uncultured Desulfobulbaceae bacterium
TAAAAATAAAACCGGGACTGTCTTTTATACCAGCCTCAAACCGTGGAACCGGCAAGCGTCAGATATGTGGCCGTTTGCGGAGTTTTTATCTTTTTGGGGATGGGGGTTATAGTCAATAACTTTTCTACCGAACCGGCGACTTATTATAAGCCTTTTAAAATATTACAAACTAACATACTGTACAAATACAATAGCTAATCAAGGAATAGACAATGGAAATTAGACAAGTTGAGTATTCAGATGTCTATGGCTCTCTATCAAATAAACTAAATTTCTTCCAAGGAGAAAATTTTTTAGTGGGTATAAACGGATGTGGTAAGACAACCGTTCTAAATCTGATACGCTGGGTTTTAGGCCCAAACCTTCCTGAATTATGCGCCCTACAACATGGCATCATAAAAGTTGAGATAAAGCACGGGAAATACCTGTACTCAGTTCAAAGCCAGATAAGTAAAGGAAAGCATCAACTTAAAGTAGTTACAAAAGACAAATCACGAGATTTCAAACCGATAACCACAGTACTTTTAATTGATCCTCAACACATTCCCGATGATTTAGACATACAAGAACAATATCGACGTTTTGCTCCAGAGACACATGAATTAAACACATGGAAGTTTCTTGCTGAAGAACTGCCTTCACCAGTTTTTATTGGATTAGGACGAAAAATTGAAAGCGGATCATCAGAACAAAGCCCTAGTAATAGACAAAAGCGCCCGAGACCAACAGAAAGGGTTGCACAGAGTACCGCGACAACATTAATGCGTGATGCCTTTAATACAGGTCGACGGCAGCTTGTCGAAATTAACGATGAACTCAACAGAGAAGTGCTAGAACTAAGCTTTAGCGGTGTACTAAAAGGAAAACTTCAATCACCTTCCGAGTCTTCGAAAGAAACCTCCAAAAAAATAAAACAACTGAAATTAAGATTCGAGGACACTTCAAAACAAAACACATATTCAAAAGCTCTTTCCTCGGAAAAAGTACGTACTGCAATCGTAAAGTACTTAGATAGTTTATCGTCGATCATTGGGGGAAATAGTAAAAAAGATAATATTGGGGTCATTCTTAATCAACATAATTTTGAACGGGCCTCTAAAATGTTTGATCTATTTGAAAATCATGAAACCAAAGCAAAACAAGCTCAACTAGAAATAGATAATTTCTCGAAAGCTGTAAATACATTCATAGCTGATTCAGGAAAAAGCATTCACTTCGATGAAGATACTGGGACTCCTTATTTTGTCAGCCACGCATTCTCATGCAATTTAAAACTCTCAGATCTATCCTCAGGAGAAGCGCAAATCATAGTCCTTCTAAGTTACTTTGCCTTTATAGCGAAAAAAGGGATTCCAATTATAATTGACGAACCTGAGCTTTCCCTTCATGTGCAATGGCAAAAGAACTTCGTTGATGCAGTAAAGAAAGTTATGCCAGAAGAATGTCAAACAATAATGGCGACGCACAGCCCAGAAATCTGCGGTGCAGATGAGGTAAACGTACAACCTATATCTGTTAGAGGGTCGAAATGACACCTACTAGAGCACCCTATAAAGGGCAATCGTATAAACTATTCAATGATTATAATGAAATACATATTTTTATTGAAGACGAAGGATTCGAAAATTTATACAACGTATTACTTAAAAAGCACGATATACGGGTTGAAAAGATATTTTCAAGAAATGGAAAATCCTCTATTTTAAAATCCGCCACGCTATGCGACGATGAGAAATGTATTTTCATTATAGATCGAGACTGGGATGACTTACTAGGGATCACTCACCCACAAAAAAATATCATTACCCTTAACTTAAACTCAATTGAAAGCTACCTAATAAATTACGACACTCTTTCTGGCGTTGTGATTAGTGAAAAACCTAAATGCAACATTGAAAGCACTCTTTCAAAAAAGGATTACGCTGCCATCGTAACCAGTGTATCGAACCACCTTAGACCTCTCTTTGAATGCTTTTCTGTTATGCAATTGAACGGCACAAATAAAAAAGGATGCTCACATAAACCTGGGCACTTTAAATCAAGAAATAGCTCGTGCGCGCCAGATCCTAGTAAGATAAATAGCTTTATAATTAACACTAAAGTGACCATCCCCAAACAGGTAACGGAATATTTCTCTGACACTGACCTCACCAACAATGGCCATGGGAAATACATGCTAAATTATATTTGGGAGGGCGTTCGCCATAAAACTAAAATAGGAAAAATCAGCATCGAAAAGCTTATGATTCGCCTTGCACAGCTATTAGACTCACCTGAACTAGAAGACCTTTGTCATAACATAGTATTAACAGCTAAACAAAACCAACAAAAAGCCCGTAGGTTGGACTGAAGAACGAAGCCCAACATTCTTGAAAGGTGAGCCTCCCCCAGTTTAACGGATACTTTAAATCAGCAACAATGTCGCGAAAGGAGTATCTAAATGAGCAAGAAAAGAAAACCCTATAAGACCTACCCGAAAGAATTCAAGATTGAGGCTGTCCGCATGATGCGTGAGTCAGACCGTCCCGCCAGCGAGATTGCAATGGAACTCGGTATCCGGCGGAACCAACGCGTAAAATGTACTAAGTAGGGCGTCAGTAAGCGATAGCGCATTGCGCCGTATGTAGTGACGTTATCAAAAACCCGGTAAAGGATAGCTGTGCTAGATGGATGTTGA
>CAMYJP010000437.1 GCA_947258675.1 uncultured Desulfobulbaceae bacterium
GGTCACAGGGTCAGGTCTTAAATTATCACATTCTTATATTTCAAGACCCTACATTTCCTTCCATGTAGTCGATTGTTTTTTGAGGCCTGATGATAAGATCTGTGGCTTGACTGCAGTATTTTTTATTAGCGCTTTTTTTTGACCCCGAAAAGAGACTTCTAAGCATTATTCAGACATCATTTTTGTCATTTTTTCTCGCTCAATCGAGCAGTTCGCCTGGCCCGACCCCTTGTTTGTTGCAGTTCTCCTCTTCGGTTGAATATATCAACTCAGGTTAAACTGACACAGAATTCTGGACACCCTCCAGCTTGTTTTTTACGCTCGAGCCTCTCATACATTTCTAGCATATTGTGATAGTCACGATGAAGTGTTGTGTTCACCAGGTACTCTTCACCTTTTACAATACGCAATGCTTTTTCGACTCTCTCTCGGCCAAAGATGTTAACCAGCGCCTCTTCATACTCTGCCCAAGCCAACCTTTCTTTGTCCAGGCGGAGCAATTCCGCAACGATATGTCCCAGTTTATTGGTCCCCCCTTCCAGGGATGCCAGAGCCTCCTCGGTGTTACCAAGAATGAGATGCATTTGTGCTTTAAATTCAAGCATGGTGAAATTGCTCTCGAAAATAACCCCGATATATCTTTCGACATCCAGCAAATCGTCCAGAGAGTCAATAGTGTCCAGGATCTCCTCCGGATTATAATCTTCAAAATGTAAAATCATATTCCTGATCCATTTGCCGCGGTTTCTATTATTGTAGATCAAATCATCAATCGGGTAGACTTCAGAAACGCCAGGCACTATCATTTGGCAAGAATAAAAGCCAAGATAACTGTATTCTCTAAGATACATCTCTTTGCCCATCTTCGAAAGGATATCAGTCAGAAAGTTGTATTCTGCTGCGCAGCCCTCGCCCCGATAACGCCACGGCGCATATACAAAACTTTTCGCGGAACATAAAAAGCCAAATCCCAGCTTTCCGTTCGAGTCAATCCAGGTTTTCCAGGTCTCGACCTTGCATCAATTCGGTCATCGTCCGCTCCAGCGCGACTTCTAGTATTGGATGCGCCCCAAAGGAGACAAAAAGAGAAGAGTTCCTGGGATTGATCAAAGATATTGCGGTGACGGGGAATTTCCCTCCCAATGAGGCATCAAGAACCTCGACGATGTAACCTAACTCCCGCAACGCCAAAACATCACTATGCAGTCGGGCAAAGGATTGGACAATTTCAGCAGGATATCCTGGCAGGGCATAACCGTTTTTGATGATCTCTATTTTGACATAACGCTCGAAAATCTCACTTAGCGCCTGCACCTGGGCTTCCTGGGGCGTATTTCCCGTGGCCAGACCGTTACTGACGTAGAGATTGCTCAAAATATTAAGCGGAATATAGACGGTCTCCCCGCTCGATCGTTTCGTAAAAGGCAGGGCCACGATCCTGTCCTCATAATCACTATTGTAATCAACCAGGTCTTCAGGAGTGAGTTCTCCATCAGGATCATACAATAAGCGTAATTCATCGCTTAGATATGCCCCGCCAAACTTAAAGGCGACTTCGTCAGGATAATATTTGCGCTTTGCCAGGTGGAAGTCGATAAAGAAGTTATTGGTCTGGAGCCGCTCAATATACTCACCCAAAGCACTCGCTATCGAGGCGTCAGAGACAATTCCTTTGCCGTTGGAATAGATGTGACCCGGTGCTTCAACCGAAGATAGATTCACCGAGTAACAATGCTTTAGCGGATGTTTTTCATCTAAAAAAGTTGTTTCGCAGCCAACGTCTTCTAACACAGCTTTCATTTTTAGGATTGACTCTTCCAGCGGGGCATCTTTTGATAAAAAATTCATTTTTTTCACTTTTTATTGTGCTTCGAATTCTGGTCTTTACGTTTCATGCCAGATTGAACAACTCTCTGCTTATCAGTATATGACTTCTCATTAGACTCAGACTCCTTCTTGAGCTTCACATAATTCCCATAATGTTCCTGCTGGAGTTTACCGGCATTCATTGCCTGCAAAACGGCGCATCCCGGTTCTTTAGTGTGGCGGCAATTGCTGAAGCGGCAACCTAGTGATAATTCTTGAATATCATCAAAGTTTTCATCTATTTCTTCACTCGCCCCAAAAAGGCCGATCTCTCGCATTCCCGGCGTATCGATAAGCATGGGCCCCTGCTCAAGAACGATGAGTTGCCGCCGCGTAGTCGTGTGTCGTCCTTCCCCTGAATCACTTACAGTTCTGGTTTTGCATGTATCATGGCCAATAAGTTGATTAATTATCGTAGACTTACCAACTCCTGAGGATCCAAGCAGACAGGAGGTTTTACAGGGTTCCACCAGCTCTCTGACCTGGTCTAAACCCGCTCCTGTTACATTGCTGAGGGCAACAACCCTGGTGGTAATCCCAACCTGACGAATTTTCAAAATTAATTGTGCCAAGTCATCTGCACTGATCAAATCTGTCTTGGATAGAATGAGCAATGGCTCAACCTGACCTTCATTAACCATCACCAGATAACGTTCCAGCCTGGACACATTAAAATCGAAATGGCAAGATTGCACAATAAAGGCTACATCAATATTGGCCGCGATCATCTGGAACTCGATGTCCTTCCCGGCAGATTTTCGACGCAGAAACGATTTTCTTGGCAAAACCGTATGGATGCTGGCGGATTCACCAGAGTCGTGATACTCAACACAGACCCAATCGCCGACGCAAGGCATATCACAAGTCGATTGGGTCGAGTGCAGAAATTTACCTGTTGCCCTGGCTGTGACTTCCCCATCCTCACTCCTGATGATATACCAGCCCCGATCAACCGCCGTTACCCGGGCAATTCGCTGGTCTGGTTTACATAGCTCCCTGGCCTGGTCTTCAAACCACCGGTCAAATCCAAGTTCAATTAATTCCATGGGAGTAATTTCCGTTTTTTTGGACCTTAATTAGCATTCTGTACTATTTCTGTTCGTAGGGGCAAAAACCTGGCCGTGGCCCAATAAGGGGGTGATTTCTGCAGGTATCAGGACGTTTCGCATAAATCCTACATCTTCGACTCGTATGATCGAGATAAAGACAATCGTCATTTGCAAATCGCACCAGTGTAAAGATTTGACTTTTAAAATTAAAATGCTCGACCACCCCTTCTTTTTTTAATTTCTTCGCTAACTTCTTGAGGGGTTCCTCGGCTTCAAAGGCTGATATTGCATCCATCCGCACCAAATCTTCAACCTTCACTTCAACCGGCATGGTACAACAATTTGCCCTACACTCTGGACACAACTGTGATTTATATTTTGTCCAGCTTGAAATCTCGTTGACATCAACCTGACTATCTTTATTCCTTCCCATTTAACTCTACTCGACCCTTGATCAGATCTTACTTTTTGAAGTTATGGATATCTTGGCGCCCAGGGCGAACAACAACGTCGCTTATATTCATATGAGGCGTCTGAGTGACAATAAGATTGATGGCATTTTCTCCATCATCACCCAACAGAAGGGGTCCAAATTTATCATAAAACTCTGCACCATTTAATCACTAGAACCAGTTCCAGCCTGAAAACCACTCAACATGATGCACCACTCAATCAGCGAGCCCCGG
>CAMYJP010000438.1 GCA_947258675.1 uncultured Desulfobulbaceae bacterium
ATAAGGACGAGCATCAGTGACAGGACCTTACCTGCACACTGAACGCCTTCGAATGTATCCTCATCCATTTTCCGTCGGCGTATAACATAGGCGTAGTGGGTGAACATGATCGCTGCGGCAGCGCCAGCCATGAACGCATTACCCAGGAAAAAGATAGGAAGTTGAGATCCGAACCAGAAGGGATGAGCGGAAAGGGTTGAGAAAACTGCACCAAGATTTGTGTTAGCAGCTATTTCTGCAAGGGCACCAATGACACCAAGTGCAATTGCAATTTTATATTGCTTTATAAGAATCAAGTAGAATTCAACAAGCAACATGGCAACGGCCATACCGTAGAGTGTACCCATCCACCAGAAATTCGATGTCGGATTCGGAGAGGTAATATTATAAATGGCCATCCTCCAGGGACTTTCCAATTCCAGGCCGATCAGACGAAAACCTCCGATCATGGAGATCAGTGAGAGCCAGACCATTCTGTTTGCCAATGGGGCCATTTTATTGCCGCCAAAGATATGGCTGATCGCTGCCAGCACACAAAGTCCGGTAGAGGTGATCGCGAAAAATGCATAACTGGAAATAAGGACACCCCAAGGCATTTCCCGGGTATTGTTATATACATTGTGATGACCTGCATAAAATCCGTACAAACCTGCGCTGATACCTGCTATCGCCATCAAAACAAAGAGTAATGTCAGAGTTTTCGTACTCGATGTCGATACTTCGGGTTCCGCTGTAGCTGTTATTGAGAATGCGCTTGTCATTTTTTCCTCCTTTTTATGATTCGTTATCTGTAAAAAATAAAACCTAACAGTTTACCGGCTCTACTATTGTTTCCATATTTTGATTTGTTGCCAGAGTCCAGAGTCCGTACAAAACGGCAATTACTGAAAATGGACCCATTGCCAAGAAAAGCAAAAAAGTAATACAGAGCCAGATTGATTCACTCGCCTGAGAGATCCTGTTTATTAAAATTCTGAATATCGTAACGTGTGCTTCACTTTCGTGATTTTCTGATTGAGTTTGATGTAATGCTTTCACTTTGGCCTCCTTTTGCGTCCTTTCCTCAACAGTACTTTTCTCTTTTGCCCTTTCTATCGCAAAGGCTATGCCAAAACAGCAGTAGCTACTGAAAAAATATGCTACAAAATGCTAAACCCTCAACAATACGTATAAATATAATATACAATTATTCATATCCAACAAATCTTGGCAAAAGCAATTTACAACTCATCTGCAAAAGTGGCGCAAAAGAAGCCCATTCAAAAATACGATATGGCTCAAATTGCGTCCTCTAACAGCCAATACACGTCAAAAGAAAAACCTCAAAACACAGGACCCTGTAAAAAGCCTTTTTACAGGGGGATGAGAGGATGAGTAGAAGAGGGGCAACAGGGAAACTTCTCATATTTGATCTTCAGGACAAACATTACATCGATGCAAATTATAAAAATAAAAGACAAAAAAACAAATACTTAAAAGAAAAGTGCCGCAAAAAGCGTCCTTATTGGTGTTTTGCTAAAGATTCACTTTGACCAATTCTAACCAGCATAGTGGACAAAATATAGGCACAGAGCCACTCACACCCTGACATGCAACCATGCACATGCAACCAGATAAAAATTTATCATGAAAAGCTCTGGGAAATAATACAAACAATAATGGGAAATTATCTTATAGGGGGTACCTTGAAGGTATCAGAACAGACCTGACAACATTACTGTGTAATATACCAGACAAACCACATGGGGAATATTGAAATGATGCTTTCAGGCGGGAATTAAAAAGTTGTGTTACAGGTATTCATTCCGGCTAGACACTTAAATCCAGCCGGAATGAACAATACTTATCGCAAAGACAGGTCACAGTCGATTCAGAAAGCGCGGTGAGACGCTATACCCTGCCCGCGATGGGCAAAGTCAGCACTCCCGATCAATGACCTGCCTTTTTCTTTTCGCCATGGCTGAACAGACGATCAAAACCCATGACGCCTATATGACAGGTAGTACATCGTGTATCAGATGCAAAGGCCTGTTCGCCATCATGACATGCCCCACAATATTCACCCTTGTAAAGAGCGTCCATTATGAATCCTTCAGGATTTTTTTCTGCATCACCAATATGCATCTTAAAAAGATCACTATGGCAATCTCCACAGTTATACCCCATATTGTCTACATGAATTTTATGATCAAAGATAACTGCCTTGACCGGCTTGGTGAAGACAATAAGGTCTGGCGCTGTATGACACGCTGCACACTTTTCCATCTCATTGGTACCGAAAGCTGTATCACCGTCGTGACAGGCACCACAATAGTTGCCATCAGTAAATGACTGCATGTTAAAGTCGCCCTTCTCTATTACTGCACCAGCTTCCATCTCAAAAAGGTCGTCGTGGCATGAATCACACTCGAGGCCGGCATCCATAGTATGCACTTTGTGACTGAATGTAACTCTGGGCACAGGTTCATGCCATACCATTGCCTCTTTCGGACCATAGGTGTCCTCATCGTAATCAGCTTCATCAGGAGTGGAACTTGCTGTGGTGTTTGCAACAGAGTACAGAAGGCCGACACTGACAACGAGCCCGATTGTATATATTAACTTCTTGCTCAACTTCATTGCTCAATACCTCTCGCAGGGATTAGTCATTCATGTAAAAAACATTAGGAAG
>CAMYJP010000439.1 GCA_947258675.1 uncultured Desulfobulbaceae bacterium
GCTTTATAACTGCATGGCAGATATTTCCCAGATTTCAGGAACAGGAATGGAAAATGCCATTTCTGCCATTTCAAAGAAAGACAAGCAAAAAATGCTATCTTTGTCTGACCGATTTCAAAAGGCAATGGATAACGATTTTAATACTGCCCAAGCCTTGGGACATATGTTTGATACAGTCAAAATACTCAATAAAATAACACACAATCTGCCTGGAAAACCAAATAGCAATGATATTTCTCTGCTTAAGGAGAGTGCTACAGTTTTAAAGGAATTGGCCGGTATAATGGGGTTGCTGACCAAAGATCCGGCGGTATATGTGGCGGAAAAACAAAAGAAACTGCAGCAGGAACTCAAAATCAATGTTAAGGAAGTTGCAGCATTGATTCTGGAAAGGACCGCAGCAAGGGAACAAAAAAATTGGTCTAGGAGCGATGAGATTCGAGATCAACTTTTGAACCTGCATATTGAGTTAAAGGATGGTCCGGAAGGCACAGAATGGAAGATTAAGAAGGATCTTTAGAAGGCAGAGACTTTTATACTCGGTATATTCCTTTGATATATTTGCAGTTATTCAAACTTGTCATTGACGTTACGCAAAAATATAAACCTCCAGATTACTCACCATACATTTCAGTTATTAACCGCCGTAATTGGGAAGCTTTTTTAGCTGATAGTTCATCAATTTTTTGTTTCAATCGTTTTTTGCTGATAGTACGTATTTGATCGATGGCAATTTCGGCATCTTTGTTTGCGCAGACTACCTGTAACCGAGATCGCCAGTTTGGATGTAGTCTTGAGGTCAGCGGACAAATAACTATTGTATCCAGATATTTGTTCATGGTATTCTGACTGACAACGACGACTGGTCGTATCTTCATAAGTTCGCCGCCCAAGGTTGGATTCAGATCTGCGAAATAGATCTCATACCTTTTCGGTGTCAATATCATCGTCCTCCAGACCATCAAGCAGGGCTATGTCAAAGTCATTCCAATCTTCTTTTACTTCGGCCATGGCTTTAAATGTCTCTTCCCATGAAAGTTTGTTCTCTTCTTCTTTGTGGCGGAGCAGAATACCCCGATCGGTTTCTTCAAGAACGATTGAATCACCGAAACCGTATTTTTCCAGGATTTTTTTGGGAATGCGAATTCCTCTTGAGTTGCCGATGTGAATTATTTTTAAATCTTTGACTCGCAAGTTGTTTTCCATGCCAGCACCTGTTTGGTATAAGTAACTAAATGAAAGGATAAAGAAAATGGCATTTTTGTAATTACAGTAATTACATTATTGTTTTTTGTCAAGAACAGGTTTTGTTTAATTTTTGTGGATTTCGAAAACAAATAATTGATGGTTTCGTCAAACTATTTTTTCGAGATTATTAATTTTATTTCTCGAGCAGGTGGTTTAATTTCAGACTAAATTAGAGAGGGGTGTTGAATGATACGATTTCCTGCTGTTGCCGGCCAGTTTTATCCTGGAGATAAGACTTCTCTTACTGCCAATCTTAACGAGCTCTGTAATAAAGATATAAAGGAAAAGCGAAAGGCTCTGGCAGTAGTTTCACCACATGCAGGTTATGTCTATTCCGGCGGTGTTGCCGGTGAAACATTTTCCAGGGTAGAAATTCCTGAAGATGTGCTGGTTTTGGGTCCCAATCACCATGGGCATGGGGCGGAGGTTGCTCTCATGAACAAAGGGGGTTGGTCGATGCCAATGGGTGATGTACCTATGAACACCGGTTTGGGTAAGGAACTCATCCAAAGTTCTTCGATCATTCAAGAGGATGAACTTGCTCATCGCTATGAACATTCACTTGAGGTCCAGGTTCCGTTTTTACAGTTTTTTCAGAAAAACCTTTCTCTTGCCCCGATTGTTGTCTCCCATATATCTTATGATACATGTCTGGAGGTCGGGAAAGATATAGCTCGAGCAGTTAAAACCTATAATAAAGAAATACTTATTGTTGCCAGTACCGATATGACGCATTACGAGTCAAGGGAGGCTGCCAAAGGAAAAGATACGTTGGCGATTGAACGTGTGCTGGCATTAGATCCGATGGGACTCTATCAAACGGTATTAGGAAACAGGATTTCCATGTGCGGTATTATGCCAACCACTGTTGCTTTGATTGCAGCAATCGAGCTTGGTGCCAAAAAGGCTGAGCTTGTCCGCTATACAGACTCAGGTGAGGCTAGCGGAGATATCGGACAGGTCGTTGGGTATGCCGGCATGATAATTACTTGACATATTTCCCCGGGTTCTCTATTTTTGTTTCTCCTTTCCAAACTGCTGGGGGATCGTCTAATGGTAGGACTGCAGACTCTGACTCTGCCTGTCGGGGTTCGAATCCCTGTCCCCCAGCCAAAAAATAATTCCCCTGGCCAATAGTAATCGACATTTTTTGTCACATGAGAGCGTTGCGTGTGACAATATTTGTCACTTTGTTTGTTTAAGAACAGAATAAAAAATATTCTGGACTTATAATTTAATGATAAAATACCAATTTTTTTATTGGTAATATTCTGTAATTATATGATTTTTTATTTTTTTGGAAAAAATTTGACTTGGCTTTGGCGCAATTGGCATTCATATTGCTCATGTAATCACAGTAAACAGACAGAATAGTAAACATTAGAATTTTACTAAGGTTAATAAAACAAAAAAAA
>CAMYJP010000440.1 GCA_947258675.1 uncultured Desulfobulbaceae bacterium
AGGAAGGCGATGCGGAATACAATGATGTTTATCTGATAGCGAAAGGTTTGGCCGAATTAGGGTTTGATATTGTAACAGGAGGTGGCCCGGGCATTATGCAGGCCGCCAATGCCGGCCATAAAAGCGTCGAATCGAGTACTCACTCCATCGGTTTAAACATAAAACTTCCCTTTGAACAGGAATCAAACAAGTATCTGGATATAAAAAAGGAATTTGAACGATTCAGCAACCGATCAGATACCTTCATGTCGTTGTCAGACGCTATTGTAGTTGCTACAGGTGGAGTCGTTACTCTCCTGGAACTCTTTTACTCATGGCAGCTCATCCAGGTCAAACATATATGTGAAACACCAATAATTCTTTATGGGGAGATGTGGAGATCGCTTTTAGATTGACTGGAAACAGAAGTAATGACTAGAGGATTATTTGACCAGCAGGACATGCATAATATTTTCCATATTTCCTCAGCAGAAAAGGTCGTTGCTTTTATTAAGAAAGTACATGAAGACCGGGGAAAAATTGAGCATATCTGTGTAAATTATGCTCAATACAGAATGGAACTCGAATAAAAATCGGATTTCGAAATATCAGATGTTATAATGAGTTCTTTCTGCTAATTTGCTCTGCTTGTTTCTTTAAGAATCTTCCAACCCCCGTTTTCCCAACTCAAATCAAGGAGTTTTACCACCTGATCAGAATAAATTTCTGATTGATATTTCTGATTAAATGTAACTTGAGCGCGATTCGTACCAACCATTTTTTTTCCAATATTATAGATTTCTATTTCAATAGATGACGGTTTCTGCAGACGTTGTCTCCGCTGTTTTTTCCAGGCTGCCAGGCCAATACGGCTGGATGGATTAAAATCCTCTGAATAATGGTCAAGATATCCATCAATATCTTTGCCCTCCCATGCTCGGGCCCAGGATCGGACAAAAGAATCAGTAGTTTGAAGGTTCGCTGTATCCCGAAAGGTTGGGTTGGTTGGTTGTGCAACTATATCCTGTTTACCAGCGGTTACCGGTCCACCACTTCCAGTAGTACTAACCGTTTTTTTACGAATTTTAACCGGATTTTGGTTAACCATACTTTTTGGTTTTATTGATTGATCGAGAGAGTTGGCAGCCAACTTTTTTACATAACGATCTTCAGAGGTCATCTGCAAATCGTTTATTGCTGATTGAAGCCCAACGATTTGTTTTTGTGCGGACGCCAATTCTTGGACCAACTCTTTTTGAACTGCTTCACGACTTGATTCAATTTGTTGCCTTTTTTCCAAATCTTCCTGCAAAAGAGCCAATTCCGCATTTTTCTCCGTATACACCATTTTGATATCTTGAACAGCCTCTTTCTGATCCTTTAGTTGTGCGGACAAGGAGACAATGTCTGTTTTCAATTCGTTGCGATCTGCTGTTGCCTGCTTAGCAGTTTGTTGTTGTTCTTCAAGTTCTCTTTCAAACTTGGATAATTCAGAATCCAATTGAGACTTGACGACCTGAAGGTCGTTCTGTGTTTTCTCTAAATTACGTATCTTTACCTGGAAACTTGTCAGCTCCTGTGACAAACTATTACGGTCTTCTATAGTCCGGCTGACAATAACTACCTGGTTCTGAACAGTATTCCTCAATTCCGCTAAATCCACAGCAAGGCTGTCCCTACCCTGTTGTAATGCCTGCAGAGTAGCACCAATAGCAACTATCTGGTCATCAATTCTACCGAATTCTGATTGCAAAGCGTTACGATCAGCTACAGACTTTTCCACAACCTGCTGTTGATTCGCCAATGCTGTCCGTAGCTCGGTCAGATCAGCACCAGTAACCTGACCTCTGGTCTGCATATCAGCAATCTGCTGTTCCAATGTATCAAGTTTATCATTCCTATCTGCCAAAGCATCAGACAACTGTTTTTCAAGCGTGGTTGTCTTTACAAGACTTGATTCCTGCGCTATCTGCATTTCGTCTATCTGTTTACGGGTAGCTAAAAGATTCTCTTTAAAATCTTGCGTTACTATTGCTGCTTGCTCGCCTTTTGCATGCTGCGCAACCAGATCCTTCTGTAAATCGACGACTTCGGCTGCTAGGCTATTCCTGCCCTCTTGCACTGCCTGCAGGATAACGCTAATACCTACTATCTGCTCATCAATTCTACTGAGTTCTGATTGTAAAGCTTCACGTTCAACTGCATATTGTTCCTTTACCTGCTTTTGATTCGCCAACACGGTTCGCATTTCTGATAGATCAGCAACAATATCCTGACTGCTAGTCTGCATATCAGCAATCTGCTGTTCCAAACCATCAAGCTTAGCACTCCGGCTTGTCAATGCATCGGAAAGCTGCTTTTCAAGCGCTGTTGTCTTTGCAAGACTCGATTCCTGCGCTGTTTGCAGTTCGCCTATCTGTTTGAGATTCTCTTTAACATCTTGCGTCACAAGTGCTGCTTGTTCACCTTTTGCGCGCTGCTCTACTAAATCCTTCTGTAAAACAACAAAATCAGCAGCCAGACTGTCCCTGCCCTCTTGCACTGCCTGCAGGGTAACGCCAATAGCTGCTATCTGATCATCTATTCTATCGAATCCTGATTGCAAAGTCTTACGATCAGCTGCAGATTCCTCCACTACCTGCTGCTGGTTTTGCAAAGCGGTCCGCATTTCAGTCAGAGCAGTA
>CAMYJP010000441.1 GCA_947258675.1 uncultured Desulfobulbaceae bacterium
ACTATTTTGACGATTTTTTCAATTTTGACGAAAACCTTTAATTATATCAGCGAAAGCCGAACAAAAGGGTGCAGTAGACGCGGTGACCTGCGGCGGCGCTGACGAGGCAAGTTTTTGGGCCGCGCTACTGACCCAAGTCGTTGGCCAGAAATCACAACTTCATCCCTTCTGTTTTCCAGTCTTGATTTTTATACGTCAATGACGTATAGTAAATTATATGAAATTTATTGAGACACCGATATTTACCAAAGCAGTCCAGGAACTACTTGAGGATGATGAATATAAATCCTTACAAGTTGCTTTAATGCTAAGGCCAGAACAAGGTGCCGTCATTCCTGGCTCTGGTGGACTTCGCAAAGTTCGCTGGGGGATTAAAGGCAAGGGAAAACGTGGTGGGCTCAGGGTGATCTATTATTGGGATAAGAAAACGGAGTCTTTCTACATGCTTTATATCTATTTTAAAAGCAAAAAAGATGATCTTTCACCGGATCAGCTCCGGCTCTTAAGCCAGTTAGTCAAGGAGGAGCTAATATGAAGGATAAAGACTTTAACAATTTAGTAAAAAGCGTTAAGCAGGCCGGAAAAATTAGGCGTGGAGAAATGAAAGCGAGCCGTATATTTGAGTTTGCTCCTGCTGACATAAAAAAAATCCGAGACCAACTACATAAATCTCAATCAGAATTTGCTATGATGATCGGTGTAAGTGTCTCCACTCTCCAAAACTGGGAACAAGGCCGTCGCAAACCTGAGGGTCCAGCTCGAGCGTTACTGAAAATAGCAGCAATCAATCCCAAAGCGTTGGAAGAAGCCCTAACTGCATGAATTTAAAAAAAATGGCCAACAAAACGCACCTTTAGGCGAGAGGCGCGGCGGCGCTGACGCGTCAAGTTTGGTTGAGCCGCTGGTGATGCAGGTCGTTCGCTTTCCAATATTTGACAGCATGACGTTATGACGCTATAATGTTTTAAAACACAAGGAGGTGACATTATGGCTACACAAACAAAAAGAGCAACGATCTATTTTGATCCTGAGTTGCATAAAGCGTTAAAACTGAAGGCAGTTGAAACTTCCCGTTCAATTACAGAACTGGTTAATCAAGCCGTCCGAGAGGCTCTCTCTGATGATGCTGAGGACCTCGCGGCTTTTGATGCAAGGAAGAACGAACCTCTAGTCAGTTATGATGATATGGTGAAGAGGTTGAAAAAAGATGGCCGCATATAAAATCTTTTTCAAAAGGTCGGTTGAGAAGGACTTCAAGGCCATACCTAAAAAAGAGCTAAAAAAAATTATCAAACGTATTGGGGGACTTGCCGAGGACCCTCGTCCGAAGGGTTGTGAAAAACTGACTGGTCAGGAAAGGTACCGACTACGTCAAGGGCGCTATCGCATTGTATATTCAATTCAGGATACTGAACTTACGGTCTGGGTGGTCAAAGTAGGACATCGTAAAGATATTTATCGCTAAAGCGAACCTGTCGGTTCAGTTGACCAGGGCCACTGCGGGCCTATTGGAAAATTGTTTTATGATTCAAGCCAGTTGCCAGGGCCATTTCTTTCGAATGGCCCTGGCAACTGACCTTTTTCGTTAACCCCCTAAAAATCCCAATACACTTTTCTAATATTCCTTTTGACATGGTGGTACCACTGGTTGATCCGAGCATGAGGTCCCTGAATATTAAGAAAAGGATGCCAGATATAAAGATCATCAGAAAGGTACTTATTATTTTGCTCTTGTCTTTGACCTTCCTCATGAAAAGCAGGCCGAAGTATATTCCGGAGGCCAGCACGTAGTCTGACTTGAAAAGGAACGTAACTGTCAGAAAAACGCATGCGAGAATACACCAGAGATACGCGATGCCACCCCTGTTTCTGTCAAGCCATGCAAGAAAAAAACAGAGAGACAGAAACAGGAAAAAAAGAGCAATAAGATGGGGAAAGCCAATAATAGTGGACTGATAAAATGAAGGCGCAAAAATAAGAGCGAGAACAGAATAAAAAGCGATCGCGGAGTTGGTGAATAAATTTCTGATCAATAAAAAGGCAGGTATAATTATGAGTGATCCGACTACGGCATTCGTGAAGTTCATAACTATAGGCAATAACGCATAATCATATTTAAGTACTTTCATAAATGATTTCAAAAACACTATATATAGGGGAATAACATCAGTAAAATAAAAATTTGCAAATGCTGCATTAGAGCCATGATTAATTAAGTCTATAACACTAACAGCAATTTTCGTTGCGTCCAGCTCGCCAAAACCTTTCAACACAAATGGAAAGTGGGTTATGCTTGATATGATTAAAAGAATAAAAAGAGGAATTAGCGGATTGTGAAATTTTTTTTCTAAATAATTGATTTCATTGTCTCCAGGTGAACCAAATATAAACATATAATATTAACATAAGGTATATTAAAAAATTATTTAACTATTCAACTTGTTGTTCTTATTCCACCAGGGAAACAGCTGAATAATATGTTGGCATGTAAAATAGACAATAAGGTTCTTAATATTTTATTGTCAGCGAGAAGAGTTCAGAGTCTTAATAGTTGGGATTCTATGTGTGCCGATTAGCTTCTGTGCGAATATAATTGTCACAATAGAATGGATTGTTTCAAGGTTCTTTATCGTTATTATGAATACCTTTACCCGAAAACCA
>CAMYJP010000442.1 GCA_947258675.1 uncultured Desulfobulbaceae bacterium
CATGTCCTTGGCCAGGTTTTGATTGATTCTATTATCTTCAACCACAAGAACGCGACCATCAAAGCAGATAGTACCCGTTACTTGTAAGTCATTTGATTGATTTGAGCCGGGAACTGCTTCAGAGGATAAAGAGTCCTGTGATGTTTCGCCGGCCTTATTGAATCGAGCAATGAACCAAAAAAGCGAGCCGTTTCCTTCTTCGCTTACCACATTGATATCGCCGCCCATAAGATGAGCCAGGTGTTGAGAAATAGCCAACCCAAGTCCGGTTCCACCGAACTTTCGAGTTGTCGATGAATCAGCCTGGGAAAAAGAATTAAAAATGGCGCCTATGCGGTCTTCAGAAATACCAATCCCGGAATCTATCACCTCGAATTTGAGGGTGGTTGTAAATTCATCTTCATCAAGCTGGTTAATGCGCACAGCAATTTCGCCCTTTTCGGTAAACTTGAGTGCATTAGCAACCAGATTAGTTAATATTTGACGGAGGCGGGCCGGGTCCCCAACAATTTTTCCAGGCAGCGTAGGGGGAATGTGACAAGCCATCTCAAGACCTTTGTCTTTTGCCGGTTCAGCAAAGAGATCCATAATATCTTCAACTTCCTTTTTAAGACTAAAAGCGATCTTTTCGAGAAGCAGTTTTCCTGCCTCGATCTTGGAAAAATCCAGTATCTCATTGAGGAGATTCAATAAGGACTCAGCCGAATGATAAATAGTGTCCGCATATTTTGACTGATGTGGTGTCAGTTGCGTCCGTTGCAGCAATTCGGTCATTCCCAGAACACCATTCATGGGTGTCCGGATTTCGTGGCTCATATTGGCCAGGAACTGTGACTTAGTGCGGCTTGACTCTTCCGCTTTTTCCTTTGCCTTCTTCAGTTGGCCAATGGTTATTTCCAGCTTCCTATTGGATATCGAGAGGTCGGCAGTCCTTGTCGCTACCTCAAGTTCCAGGGTTTCCTGTCTGTTTCCCACCTGAGTCCGGTAATCTTGCAATTTCAGAAGCATCTGCTCAAAAGCATCTCCGAGATCCGCGATTTCATCGTTACTGTTAATGTTTATCTGATGATCCAATTTCCCATCTGCAATTTCCCTGGCAATCTGGCCCAGCTCTTTCACCGGGGCAATGATCTTTCGTGTTGCCACCAGAGTGAACAGGACTCCGAAAAATACCAGACCAAAGACAAAGAAAGAAACAGTGACAATGAATTTTTTGATATCCCTGGCAAGAGGTTTCAAGTCTAATCCCAGGTGGACACTTCCTATAACATTCTGCTGTTTGGCGGTATTTTGAACGAGCGGAGAACGTTCGCTTGAAGGAGAACTCACCACCTGGGTCATTAGGGCAATGACGTGGATTCCATTTACACCCGTATTTACTTCTTGGTAATGGGTGTTGCTGGCAGTATCAAAATTCGAAAAACGTTTCAGTTCCGGTATAGCAGCACGAGGAAGCCTTATTTGAGAGGCCAGGACTTGATTTTCCCGGTCGAGAATTCTGACATAGGCGATGGTTTCATCGGCCAGAAGGCTGTCCACCAGAGTTTGCAGGGGGCGCCGCTCCTGGGCATAAATACCGTATTCGTTGTTTTGCGATACAACTCTGCTTAAAGAAAGGCCATGGTTCAACAAATCCCTGTAGGTGGCCTTTTTTTCATTGTGAATCACAAAAAGACTAATTCCTGATGCAGTCAGTAGGATCAGTAGAATGGTCAGAAAATTAAACTTGGCACCAATGCTGAAAGTATGCTTTTTCCCTTGTTTCATTTCTGTTTCCATCAAGAACTCGTGCTGGCCAGGATTTCATTAAACCGATAGTTGTTACTGTTCGCCTGGACTGTGATCCTGTTTTGGTTGGGAAGAGCAGCAGAGACGGTTCTCGTGAGAGAGTGGAAGACACCCACCATGGTTAGAATGCGAAGAATGATTGGCATGGTGCGACCTTTTGGGGGCATATTTTTGTCCTGAATTTGCAGAGCCGTTTTGAGTTTTTTAACAATGGCAAAATGAACTTAAGCAGTTACTTTGTCGACCGAATAAACCTGTTCCTTTAGGTGGTAATTGTTGGCGATTTAAACAATAGCATCTAATGCTATGCAAAAAAGAGAGCTGCTATCGGTAAAGCGTTTTATGAGGTTACGATTTTTTTTAATTTGGTGTTGACCTGATCTAAAAGAGCTTTCCGCCATGAGAGTTCACTTGTTTTTCTCGTCATCCCGCGCTATCTTCTTTCTTTTTATGAGACGCTGTATATAATCAACAAAACGCCCTAAGAAAGTGCTTGAATGCCGTCCGGCGATTCAACTTAAAACCAATTCAAAATGTTAAGAGAAATGCAGGTATAAAAATGGGAAAGACGATCACACAGTTATTTCTGAAAGTGAATTCCAGCATGGAGTACTGTTTCAATATTGAATCGGCAAGTCCGTTGACCGATGAAGAACTGATCCAGCTGCGCCTCTTGTTGGCAGATGGATTTATACTGGACAGTGTTGCCACTGTTTCACCTTTTGAACCGGACAATGTGGCAGAGCTTGGACCGCGGCTTAATTTTGCCACGGCCTGGTCATCGAACATGGTCTCCATCTGCCACTCCACCGGTTTACAGAAAATTTCCCGCATTGAAAGATCACGCCGCTATCTGTTGGCACCGGATGAG
>CAMYJP010000443.1 GCA_947258675.1 uncultured Desulfobulbaceae bacterium
ATGCCGATAATTGGCATACCCCTCCTTGTCGAGGTTCCGATGCCCTCGGCAAGCGGTTTATTATCCGAGAATGCCACATCAGCTTTATGGCAGGTGGCGCAAGATATCTTATTGTTTGCGCTAAAACGGGTATCAGAAAAAAACTTTTTGCCCAATTGAACTGCCTGAGGGTTACCAACAACATTATTTGATGGATCTTTTGGTAATGACGAAAGGGAGCCTATCCACAGAGACCGCAGAATTGCAGTTTCTTCTTCAGTAAAAACATCTTGCTGCTCACTAATAACTGTCACCGTGTTTTCTTTCTCAACTTGGGTACTACTTACTAGGCCATGAAAGAAAAAAATAAACACAAACACCGTTACTAGAACTGTTGACACTCGCATAACGCCCAACTTTTTCAACCTTAAAAATGTTATAGAATTTCCATTATAATATACTATATGTATTGTACCTGACAGGTTCACAATGTTTTTGCACAAATTAATGGTCAGATGAAAAAATGAAAAATTTAATAATTCGCTGGCAAAGACTCGTTAATGAAGCTGGTCAAACTTGCGCACGTTGTAATGATACAGGGGGTATAGTTGAAGCGGCATTCAATAAACTCAAAAAATCGCTGTCTGAATTGGACATAAAAGTTGAATTAATAAAAGAGACATTAGATTTCTCAATTTTTATTAAGGATCCGCTTCAATCAAACCGAATTTGGATAGGAGGCAAGCCACTTGAAAAATGGCTCGGTGCTTCTGTTGGGAAAAGTCAGTGTTGCGAAGTTTGCGGAGACTCAGAATGCCGGACAATTTTAACCGATCAAGACACATTTGAGATAATCCCCGAAGATATGATTATTATGGCAGGGCTTTTAGCAGCAGCAGAAATTTTAAAGAATAACTTAACAAAAAATCATCATCATTGAGTTGAATAAAGCAGACAGGTAAAAGTTTCAATTTCTGCTATTTGTACGTAACAAAAAAGATAATTGACTGCTAGTCAGCTTTGCTGTCATTATCCTGTTGTTTTTCCTAACAAAAAGGAGGGCAGGATATGGCAGATCATACTTTTTCATTCCAAGAAACCTACAATCTGACGGCTAATTTTTTTCAAGGTTTCCAGAACACATCTGAACTTTTTTCTCATCCGGAACCAAGCAAGCCTAAACCTTGCACGCTGCCGTCTCAACCAGTAGAGACTGTACGTAGCCGCAAGGAAAAACAGCGGCGTCAGGCACTTGATCGTGTTTTGGAAAAGATAATAGCCGAGGATCTTCCCGGCCAGGAACATGCTGTCAGTTACATGCAGCACAAGTTCCGGCACAACTGCAAGAGTTGCACCCTGGCAAGCAGCGGCACCGCTGTTAGATTTTTTCTTGCCATGCTAAAGACTAATGGACGTGATCTTCTCGACATCACTCGGCAAGACATTGAGGCGTTTATAGAGCAGGAGCAGGACAGAGGCCTGGCGGTCAGAAGTGTCCGGAACAGGACTCAGGCCCTCTACAGCTTTGTCAGGTATCTTGTTGAAAACGATGTTATTGATGCGGATATTCTTACAAGAAGGATCAAGATGAAGATGCCTGTTTCATTACCCCGTGCCATTGATCCGGCAGATTTGCGGGTGTTGCTTTCAGTCATGGATCACACCAGGGACCGTGCACTTTTTCTCCTGCTGTTACGTACTGGCATGCGGGTTGGTGAACTGCTGGACCTGCGGGCAACTGATCTGAATCTGCCTGAGAAAAAGATTTTAATTTACATGGGTGAAAAAAACTATCGGGGCCGGGTTGTGTATTTAAGCGAAGATGCCGTGGAAGCAGCAGAGGCCTGGCTTTCGATCAGGGATTCTCGTGAGGATATGCTTTTCTATAGCTGTCAGCGCCCCAGTTTATGCTATGCAGCTGTCCGCAACAGATTTACAAAATATCTGGACAAAGCAGGGTTGTCAGGCAAGGGGTATACCATCCACTGCCTGCGGCATACCTTTGCCAGCGAGATGTTGAATGCGGGCCTGCGCCTGGAGGTGTTGCAGCAGCTCCTGGGGCATTCCAGCCTTGAGGTCACGCGGCAGTATGCACGACTGACGGACAGGACCAGGGAAGATGAATATTTTAGGGCCATGGCGGTCATTGAGCGGGGTGAAATACATGGATGTTACTAATGTTATCATAAATTTCCGCCGTCACCTTAAAAGGAAAAACTATTCACCCCATACGCTGAAAAATTATCTCAATATGCTGCAGCATTATATCCGCTGGCTCGATATTCCTTTAGAAGCGGCTGCTCCGGAAAACATTGCCGGATATATTGATTTCCTTATGGCCAAACATCTGCACCCCAACACGATCAACTGCCACTTATGCTGCATTCGCATCTTTTATGACTACGTGCATCATGAAGAGAAAATCAATGTCATAAATCCTGTACGGAAGGGCGTTGCTCTTCGGACACCTGCGCCTCTGCCCCGATATGTAAAGGAAGAGGAACTTGATATACTGTTTGGCATAATCCAGAAACATCGGGACCGGGCCATGTTTATGCTAATGCTGCGCTGCGGTCTTAGGGTTGAGGAAGTGTCCAACCTTACGTTGGGAGCCGTTGATTTACGCCGCAGGAGGATCGTTGTGCACAACGGTAAGGGCCGGAAGGACAGGGTCGTCGACAGGGTATATCAGTACGGGGCATCCAGAAAAGAATGGAATACTATACCAGGAAAACCGGCTTAAAAATATCCTGCCATCACCTGCGTCATACCATGGCCACCCAGATGTTGAACGCAGACGCCGAACTGTCGACCATCCAGGATCTGCTGGGCCACAACTGGATAACCACCACCCAGAAATACTGCACCGTGTTCAACCTCAAGATCCAGAGAGACTATTTTAAAGCCATGGAAATCGTCATGCAGCGGTCACCACCCATTCCGCTTAAACATTAAAATAGAACAAAAACTTGACAAAAACAAAAAATAAAGGAAAATAATAAATAGCGTAACGTACTAATATAAAAAATGAAAAACAGCATTTTGTGGCGTATAACTGCTATACAGAAAAAATTGTGAATAATTCTTAAAGTGTCAAGGTGTCCACAGGATATGTTGACAGAATTTAACTGCAAAAATTAGTTTAAAATCCTATTAATCTATTCACGAGAAGATTCAGGATATGAATCGTTACTT
>CAMYJP010000444.1 GCA_947258675.1 uncultured Desulfobulbaceae bacterium
AAACAACAGATGTAAGTTCTATCGGAAGCTTATTCTTGCGTGCCAAATGCTCTATTTTTTTTACGTGATTTCTACCTGATGTGGAAGCATCTGACAGTAGAGCGAAAGTTCTAGCATGAGGTACGATTGCTTTCAAGAATTCCAGACTTTCATAAAAATAGCCAGGTTGATATACGCCAGTTACGTTATGTCCTGGATTTTCTTTATTATCAACAAGTCCATATTTAACCGGTGTATTATTGACTCCCCAAAAAACAACTGGAATTTCACCGTCCAAAAATTGATTCCCTACATAGCGGGCAGCATTATCATCTCCTAGAAAAATTAAATCGGGATTATAAGAAAGGGCTTGTTTGTAGATTTCTGTTGCCATTTCAGCCCGTTCTTTTTTGCTCTTTTTACGTTTTGTATCCATCCACATTTTTTTTACAAATGACCTGGATGATTCGACATGATCTTGGTTGGTAAAATCATTGATTTGTTGCTGATTATCTAAATATCCAAGTTTCAGCAAAGCAGCACAAAGACCTTCATTGGTTTCCTGCGACCAGGCATACTCCCGGTGATAGCTGCTTACCACAAGGAAACGAATTTTATCAGATTGTAATTGTGTAGAAACGGAAGTATCTGTTTCAGATGCAACCTGGTTGGAAAATAATTGCAAACATAGTAACACTATAATAATAAAATAACTTTTTACGGCCTTCATGTCTTCCCCCTTTGGCTTATTACTATTTGCAAAAATTAAAGCCAAAATGTATTTGGATTTGACAGTGAATGAAGAATAGTATTGCGCTTATTCATTACAAAAAACTAATTGTCCAAAATCACCTTTTAAGGCTCTCATTTGAGTCTTTCGGTCAGCTGTTATATAAAGTTTAGACGTACAGCAGGGAAAAAGGTCGATAAGTTTGTTAGGCAAAAAACATTTCAGACTGGGTTATCTGCAGGATACAAAACGAATGGTTGACTGCCGTTCAAGAACTATTTTTTGAAGACGGTCAACAAAAGCATCAACATCCGCTAGAGTGTTTTCATAGCCCAATGAAATCCGAATGGAACAATGGGCCTGTTCAGATGTAAGCCCCATAGCGGTGAGAGCGTAGGAAGGTTCAGGTGACCCTGATTTACATGCAGACCCGGAAGAACACATAATTCCATGCTGATCAAGAGCAAGCACCAAAGCCTCACCGCGAATTTCCGGAAGGGTCATGTTAAGAGTGTTAGGCAGCAGGTCTGTTGGATGACCATTGCGAATAGCATCTGGTATACATTCAATTATTTTTTGCTCTAATTGGTCCCGCAAAATCCGTAATTTTTCCATATGAGATAAATTAGTAAATCCAAGCTCTGCAGCTTTTCCAATTCCTGAAATTGCAATAATATTTTCAGTGCCGGCGCGCAATCCATGCTCCTGCTTGCCACCGTGGACAAGGGGATCTAAAGAAATGCCTTTTCTGACATAGAGCCCCCCCACACCTTTTGGACCATGGAATTTATGGCCGGACAAAGAAAGAAGATCAACCTCAAGCTCATTCACATCGACAGATATCTTGCCCACCGCCTGAACTGCATCAGTATGCATTATGATGCCATTGGTTTTCACAATTGCCGATATTTCCTTAATCGGTTGGATAACACCGGTTTCATTATTTGCGGTCATAATGGTGACAAGACTTGTATCATCTCGAAGAGCTTCTGCAACCGACTCTGGTTGTATCTTTCCTTGTCCGTCCGGTTTCAGATAGGTGACTTCAATTCCCTGCTTTTCGAGCCAGCGACAGGTATTCAGAACAGATGGATGCTCAATAGCGGAAGTCACTACATGGTGTTTATACCTGTCTTGGAAAGCAACACCTTTAATTGCCATATTATTTGCTTCCGAGCCGCTGCCTGTAAAAAGTACTCTTCTTGCAGTACAGTTCAATAATAAAGCTATTCGCCTCCTGGCAGACTCAATAATGGACTGCGAACTTCGACCTTCAACGTAAAGGCTCGATGGATTTCCAAACATATCGGCTGCTTCCTGCATTGCTTCCTTTACTTCGGGATCGACTGGTGTGGTGGCATTGTGGTCAAAATATATTCGCTGTAAGGAAACTGCTGATTTTTTATAATTATTCTTGCTGTATTCTCCCTTATGAACCATCTTCACAGAGCCGCCATCTCCAATCTTGCTCACTTCACACAAAAGCGCCTTGTATACAGGGAAACCGGATATCGGATCAAACCGTTGCAGGTCTGTTAACTCATTAACATTAGAAATTTTCCATTCATCAGGTCCCACCGCACCTCCTCCCATAGCGCTTGCTTCAATTGCTCCTTGAACAATATCATCGGTCACCTGGGCATACATGGCAACACTTCCTCTTTTGGTTCGCAACAGCACCCTATCACCATCTTCAATACCTCTTTCTAAGGCATCTCCACTGTTCAGCATAACGGTGGGTACAGGTTTATCCTTTTGTAAAGAAGAAATCGTATGATGTAGGGTATGAAGATCAACATTAGACCGAGCACCGGAATTAAAAACAAGGGGAAGTTCTTCAGCAAGTTCTGGTTGTGATTGCGGACTTTCGCCAGGCTCGGTATAAACTGGCAGAGCATCGTAACCATATTCTTCCAAAATTGTAGATGTAATTTCGAACTTACAGG
>CAMYJP010000445.1 GCA_947258675.1 uncultured Desulfobulbaceae bacterium
ACGAAACTCTTCAAGAGCCTTACGATCTATTTTACGTCCATCAAGTTTATTCATGGAAATATTATAATACATGTACGCTAATCAATGAACCTATTAATAGTTAGGTCGGTCGGCTATCAAAGTTTTTTTTCATCCTGTCCACTGAACTCCTGAATCATTGAAGTGGTGTCCCAGCCAGCATCCGGATGTTCATCTACCTCCTGCAGTTCGGAAAGTAAGAGTTGCTCAAGGTCCTCTATTCGCTGACGAGCCTGACTGATATATTGCTTCTGGTCATGCCTTAAATGACGGAGCATGCTGAGTGATTCTTCATCGTGATGTCTGAAAGTCTTTGTTGCACGATGAGCATGATGCGATCGAAAGCCAAGAATGCGCAATGCATCAAAGCTGGCTTTAAGTGATGTATCAAGGGTATCCCTGTAGACATGATGAACACCTGAATCAAGAAGTTCATACGCTTGAGTCCTGCCCATCGCACGAGCAAATATGGTCAAATAGGGAAAATATTTTTGGACAATGTTAACGATCTTGAGGGTTCTTTCATGGTCGTTAATTGCAATGATCAGAACTTTTGCTTTCTCTACCCCTGCTGCGATTAGAAGATCTTTGCGAGATGCATCTCCATAGAAAACCTTCAAACCTAATTTGCGAAGAAGTTCAACCTTGTCGGAGTCAATGTCCAGTACTGTAATTCCCACACCGTTTGCTCTCAGCAGTCGTCCTACGATACTACCAAAGTTCCCGAAACCTGCTATAATCACTTCCTTTTCTTTTGTCCCGAATCGTGGCTGTATAATTTTTTCGTTCATTAAAAAAAGGAAGGGAGTCATTGCCATTGAAAGAACGACTGCAGTAATCAGCGGACTGGCGATATTGCTATTGATAACATGATTCTGAACAGCAAAGGAAATGAGAACAAAGGCAAACTCACCCCCTTGGGCAAGAGCAAATGAAAAGATCATATTCTGATCTAATCCCATTTTGAAAACCCTGCCCAGGACAAGCAGAACGATGAACTTGATGAGCATAAGTCCACCGGCAAGCATGCCTATTTGTCCGGGATTTGTGGAAATTAATCCAAAATCGATCGATGCTCCTACAGATATAAAAAAAAGGCCAAGAAGAAGTCCTTTGAAAGGTTCTATGTCTCCCTCAAGTTCGTGACGGTATTCACTATTTGCCAGCACAACTCCAGCAAGAAAAGTCCCAAGCGCCGGACTGATTCCCACCTTTGACATCAAGAGTGCTATTCCAATAATTAGAAGCAAAGCTGCAGCGGTGAAGAGCTCACGCAACCGCGTACGCGCAATAGTCCGAAAAAAAGGCCGAACCAGAAAAAGCCCTCCGACAATAATTAAGGCAATAACACCCGCAATCGCTAAGGCCTGGCCCCATGCGGGAAGTGCAGATACCCATCCTTCACTACCATGCACAGCATTAACATTCTCCATAGCACCAGCTGTGTGAATCGCCATAAGCGGCATTATCGCAAGCATAGGGATTACTGCTATGTCCTGAAAAAGCAATACAGAAAAACCACTCTGGCCGGCATCAGTTTTCATAAGATCCTTTTCATTCAAAGTCTGCAACACTATGGCTGTGGATGAAAGTGACAGAATCATTCCGATTGCCAGGGAAGTTTTTACAGGAAACCCCAAAAAAAGGGTTATAGCCGTGATAATTACCGTGGTCAGACCAACCTGGAGACCGCCCATTCCAAGTATGGGGCCGCGAAGACGCCATAGCAGCGAGGGCTGCAGTTCCAAGCCGATAAGAAAGAGCATCATCACTACGCCGAATTCGGCAAAATGCATGATATCTTGCCCTTTTTCACCGATTAATTGCAATCCATTGGGGCCGATCACTATACCGGCAATGAGGTATCCAAGGACCGAACCAAGCCCAAGCCGTTTTGCCAGCGGTACAGAAATCACAGCCGCAACAAGATAAACAAATGCCTGAAAAAAGAAACTCTCTCCGTGCAATTGAAACTCCTCTTTATTTGGCGATAATACGCTCGATATCCTTGTTAAGCCGGGAAAGGCCGCGGGCCTTATCAAAATCGAATTTAGCGTCACGCAAAGCAGTCAGTAATTTTCGCAAGTCTTCCCCGTGATGGTCTATCTCACCTTCTGTTATCTTGTGTGTGCCATGAATAACAAAAGGTGGCAGGTAGTCCATCCCACACATGTACGCCATCTGTTCAACTGGCCTTAAAAATTCATTTATCGTATACCTGTTATACCCTTTTTTGCTATACAAAGATTCTCTACCACCGGTGGAAATAATACTTAATAATTTTTTTCCCCTTAAAGCGGTTCCATTTTTACCATATGCCCAACCATGCGTAAGCACAAGGTCCTGCCATTCTTTTAATATCGCCGGTATATTGAACCAAAAAATAGGATGATGAAAGACGACAATGTCATGCTGTAACAAAAGTTTCTGTTCTTTCTCAACAAGTATATGAAAATCAGGATATGCCTCATAGAGGTCATGAAACGTGACCCCGTCAATATCAGTGACGTATTTTAAAAGACGTTTATTTACCCGAGACTTCTGTAATGCAGGATGAGTAAAGAGAATGAGAATGTTGTTATGGAAATGATCTTCTTCCTTCATCTATTTGCCACAATCTTAATTTGAATAAGGGACTTGCTTTCGTTTCTCATCATCAGGCTATTTGACTTTCTTCAGTTTCAAAAGGCAAAGTAAAGCTGAAGGTAGATCCCTTACCAGGAGTACTGATTACGGAAATCCTACCGCCGTGCATTTCTATAATAGAGCGGCTGATCCAGAGGCCAAGACCAGTGCCACCTGCATCGCGAGCAACGTGATTGTCCGACCGGAAGAATTTGGTAAAAAGTTTTTTCAACTCCTCCCCTTCCAGGCCGATCCCTGTGTCTTTCACACTGATAACAATGGAGCCTGTCCGCGTTCGTACCAAGATAGAAATTTGTCCTCTGTCCGGTGTATATTTGTTTGCGTTGGAAACCAGGTTAATAAGGGCTTGAGTAATCCGGTCGGTATCACCATAAACAATCGGCAATGAAGCTGGGATATCAAGAGTCAGAGTCTGATGCTTTGCTGTAATATTAGGCTGCAATATTTTGGCTACACCCTGAATGATACTGTCCACGTCAAGAGGTTGCTTTTGTAATTCAATTTTTCCGGACTCAATGCGGGTAACATCAAGAAGATCATTTATCAGAGCGGAAAGCCGGTTAGAATTTCTCTGAATGATCTCCAGATATTCTTGTTGTTCACTGTTAAGTT
>CAMYJP010000446.1 GCA_947258675.1 uncultured Desulfobulbaceae bacterium
CAGCAATAAACAAGATTCCCAATGCGGTGAGAATTGCTTTTTTCATTTTTTCCTCCATGCGTTTATTTCGTGTCAAGACTCAGCAGAGGTTCCAAATTGTATTTCCTCGTCAGTGTCTTATTTAATAGTCATTGGTATGTTTGACCATTATGTTTTAGCCAGCCGGCCACGTGACGTCCTTTGGGATCATGATGCGTCCAGTGAATGACACCTCCTTTTGAGTTCCACTCGTATTCACCATTGAAGGCGAGGGTGTCGCCTTTTTTGATGGAGGGAATCCGGGGTGCAAGATCAATATTATGGGCAATAAGGACTGTCTGGCCGGAGTGGAGCCTCAAGATAAAGCGCTGATGGCGGCCCCCGACGTTATCATCCGGCAATATCTTGATGACAACACCGGTTCCCTCTACTTGAATATCGCTTTGTTGTTTTTCAAAAGCACGTGCCAGAACCGTATCATTTTGCTTTGCTGGGCCGCTAGAATCATTTGGGAGGTTGAAATACCACCATCCAATATAGAGGGCAACGAACAGGGAAATTACAACGGGTAACTTTTTCATGGGCCTAGTATAATCTTATTCCCAGTAAGCTGTTGAGCACCTGGCAACGCTTTGCTCCTTTGCAAAACATTTCCAGATGCTCACTGTTTGCCATAAGGACCTCCAGTGAGACTTGGGAGCCATGGCCCCCCTCCCAACTCTAAAGTTCCATTGCGTCCGGGTGAGCCTGAGAGCCTTAGTTGTCAGCCGATTGCTCTACAGTTTTCTACTCCGGAGTAGAATTCATTTGTATCACTGCCTCAAATGCTGTGGGCCTTTTGGTGGAAAATTTGCCAAACCATTTATCATAAATCGGCAGTATCTGTTTTGATCGATAAAGATGGGATATCACACGATCTGCAACAAGACGGAAGTCTGCATCATTTCTTCTTACCGCCAAAGCAAAAGGTTCGTATGAAAACAAGTTCGGAAGAATCGCAAATTTATCTGGATTATCAGCTGACAAAGCCAGACCGATGAGTACAACCTGGTCAGAGGCAAAGGCATCGATTTTCCCTTTTTCCAAGGCATTAAGTCCTTCGGACGTAGAATCTACCAGGACAATATCGACATCGGTTTTTGTATCTTGAAAGAGTTCTTTCAACGAATCAACCGTTGTTGTGCCTTTCACAACTCCAATTTTTTTCCCGTCAAAATTATTCATGATTTTCGTATCCTTCAAGGTCATCATTGAAGCACCGGTAACAAAGGTAAGTTGTGTGAAATCGACAACTTCACCACGGGAAAGGGTTTTAGTGGTTGAACCGCATAATATGTCAATTCTGTTGTCAGACAATGCTGCAAATCGTTCTGCAGCAGTCACAGGGACATATTCCACCTTTATGTCTCGACCAATTTTATTTTCTACTCCAGCAACAATATGTTGACAGATGTCAATGGAGTAACCTTCGGGTTTGCCGTTTTTTCCCAAAAAAGACATGGGGGGCTGGGATTGGCGATAGCCGATTTTTATTATTCCGGACTTGTTAATCTGCTTAAGTGTTCCGGTTAACTCTTGAGCTGCTAAGGGGGTGGTTAAAAATACGACCAGTAAAATGCTTGCCAGCATGCTTCTCATGTTTGGTGCCTCCAAATTTAAGTTTGATTAATAATACGCTGTATAAATATTTTTGTATTGTATTGTTCTCATCCTACAAATAATCCGTCAGTTTTATTGTTTAAACTCCTGAATAGATCATCTCGATCCATTGATCGCCCTTGAAAAGTCCGTCGCCCCAGGTCGCCTCAAGATCGGCCAGGGGCTTGGCAGCGACAGCCTCCTGGGCGCTTTTTCCTGCCGCTTTAAGTTTTCTCAGCCGTTCATAAACGGTCCAGAGCATCTGGCGGTAACTTGTCAACTGTTCAATGTTTCCAACGGGTCCGTGACCAGCGATGATTTTTGTGTTCTCATCAGCCAGCGACAATACCAGGTCCACTGCTTTAATCATACCCTTGAGGGAACCACCGTGGGTAACATCGATAAATGGATAAATACCGTTGAAAAAGAAATCACCGGCATGGATGACATTGGCCACCTTAAAATAAATGAAACTGTCTCCATCGGTATGGGCATTGGGTACATGTATGGCGCGGATGGTGTCGCCGTTGAGATGAAAGCTGATATCCTCAGAAAAAGTCACGACAGGTAAACCCACCGGGGAAATACCGGGTCGCTGCATGGAAAATTCCTTGATATAGGAGCCTGTGCTCAAGCGTTCACGTACATTGTCGTGTGAAAAAATCAAAGTGCCGCCTGCGCCCAGCTTCTCGTTTCCGCCCGTGTGGTCGCCATGGTAATGGGTATTGATCAGAAACCTGGGATAATCACCGCCGACTGATTTGATGGCAGCTACAATTTTTTCCGTCATGGGAGCGAACTGGTCGTCAATCAGGAATGTTCCATCACCACCGATAAACAAACCTATGTTACCGCCCTCTCCGCCAATCATGTAGATCTGCTCAGTGATCGGCATAGGGACGATTTTCCCGTCCTCTGCCAGTCCGGTAGCTGCAAGTGCCATGAATCCGGCAACTACAATGCATGAAATCGATATAACTTTACCAATCATTCCAAACCTCCTCGTTTAGTTAATTCAAGTGTGAG
>CAMYJP010000447.1 GCA_947258675.1 uncultured Desulfobulbaceae bacterium
GCGGCTTCATGGAGTCTATTAAGTCTTTTTCCTGCTTCAAATTTAAAGTTCATCTTTAAAGCTAAGGCTGGAATAATTGAAGTCAGATTAGCATTACCGGCTCTCTCGCCAAAACCATTCATGGTGCCCTGCACCTGAATTGCTCCATTATCAATTGCTGCCAGGGAGTTTGCTACTGCAGTTTCAGAATCATTATGGGCATGAACCCCCAATGGGACAACTTGTCCCCTGTCCTTCATGTGTTTTTTCACTTTACGCATGATAGCTGGTATTTCATGCGAAAGTGTCCCACCATTTGTATCACATAAAATTAAGCAGTCAGCCCCACCGGTGATTGCACGATCTAGGGTGGCTAAAGCATATTCCTGATTCTTCTTAAACCCATCGAAAAAGTGTTCAGCGTCGTAAAAAAGATTTTCTGTCCTGGAACGCAAAAAATGAAGTGAATCTTCAATAATAGTCAAATTATCATCCAGAGAAATACGCAATGCATCTCTGACATGAACATCCCAGGTTTTACCAAAAATAGTAATACCATCAGCTTTTGCATCAATTAGTGATAATAAATTGGCATCCTTTTTCGCTTGATTCTTAATATTCCTCGTACTCCCAAAAGCAGTAATTTTTGCATGTTTTAAAGAATGCTTTTTCATTTCTTTGAAAAATTTAGATGCACTTGGATTAGCAGCCGGCCAGCCGCCTTCAATGAAATCAATTCCAAGTTCATCAAGCTTTAAAGCAATCCTGACTTTATCATCAACAGATACATTAAAATTTTCTGCCTGGGTACCATCCCGTAACGTACTATCATATATCTCAATTTGTTTCTTCATGATCCTCAGAGCTCTCTATTCATCCAGTGATAAATTTTCCTTATCCAAAGCAAAAGCTTCATGCAACGCCCGCACGGCAAGCTCTGTATATTTTTCATCAATTACACAGGAAACTTTTATTTCAGAAGTGGAAATCATCATAATATTGATCCCCTCTTTGGCAAGAATATGAAACATTGTTGTAGCAATCCCGGAATGATTCCTCATTCCCACTCCTACAATGGATACTTTCGCAATGTTTTCCGAACCAAAAACCTTTTCTGCACCGATCTCTTCAACGATTTTACCAACAATAATCATTGCTTTGTCATAATCAGTACGAGGCACTGTGAAAGTCATATCGGTAAGATCTCCAGCCCGCGTGTTCTGAATAATCATATCAACTATTATTCCAGCATCAGAGATAGGAGTAAATATCTTAGAAGCAATACCGGGTCTGTCAGGTACCTTGCTGATAGTAATCCGGGCTTCATTTTTATTATAAGTAACACCTGATACCAACATGGTTTCCATTTTTTCATCCTCCTTAATAACCCAAGTTCCTTCATTTTCGGTAAAAGTTGAACGAACATGGATAGGCACTTTGTATCTTTTAGCAAGCCCTACCGATCGAATATCAAGCACCTTCGCTCCCAGACTGGCAAGCTCGAGCATTTCATCATAAGATATCCGGTCAATTTTACGAGCTTTCGAACAAACATTAGGATCGGTTGTATATACTCCTTCAACGTCTGTATATATTTCACATGAATCTGCAGATAAGACCGCTGCAAGTGCGACCGCTGTAGTATCAGATCCGCCTCTGCCCAGAGTGGTAATATTATTTTTATCATCAACCCCCTGAAACCCAGCTACTGTTACGACCTTTCCCTGATCAAGATACTTTTTAATAACGTCTATATTTATATCTTTAATCCTTGCCTTTGTATGCATGCTGTCGGTAGTAATTTTTATCTGATCACCCAATAGCGAAATTGCATCGTATCCAGCTTCCTTTACTGCCATTGTGAAAAGGGAAATAGTTACTTGTTCGCCGGTTGACAACAAAACATCCATTTCCCTGCCATCTGGAATATTTTGCATTGCCTGAGCAAGATCCACAAGTCGGTTGGTCTCCCCAGACATTGCCGATAAGACAACCACTACCTGATGCCCCTGCTGCTGATATTCAAGCACCCTCTTGGCAACATTTTTAATTTTATCAGTATTGCCAACAGATGTTCCTCCAAATTTTTGAACTATCAATCCCATATATAAAGTCTACTCCAGAAATCTAGTTAGTGTCCATCCGGAAAATCTGTTTTATACGGATGGCTACATTAAATTGTTTCCAATTCGGAAACCGACCATTTTGGAAAAGATCTAGGAAATCAAAAAATTGCCCGAAAGGATTTCCGTTGGTCACGCGGAGTCGTAAATAAATACTTCGCACAAGCAACTCTAAAGATCGATGCCGAGATTTTTCAGGTAAACGAGTAAAACGAGACTCCCAAAGAGGCGTTTCCGGATGGAAACTAGTTTTTTTTTTGCAAAACTTTTAATACTTTCATGCAATCTCAGGTCAAAGTGCCCTAGTTGCAGGATATTTTTTTCTTCATCTGTAAATTTTAGAAACACTAATTATTAGTAAAAAATCAAATATGGCTACAATTTATACGTTATCGATAAAAAAGCAATAGCCATAATACGCGGAGCCTGTAAAGAATCTTTTCGGATTGTAATAATCGCAAATCTGTACCTTTTATCTTAAAATTAGGGTTAAACCAAAATGATTATTACAATTTTTATCCTAGTTAATTTACATAAAGG
>CAMYJP010000448.1 GCA_947258675.1 uncultured Desulfobulbaceae bacterium
AATCAGGCCTGAAAACTGGTTCTGCGTAAGCAGCGGCTCAACAGTCAATCCTGAAGACATCAATTCTTCGCTTAATTTGAGCACGACTGTAGCCACAACTATTTCAACAGCTCCCCTTCCGTTCATGCCGAAGCCCACTATTGTTGCCTCCCAGAAATTGCGTTTGAATACTGCGTACCCCAGACCGCAGCCGATGAGTTTCCCCAGTATTGCCACGGCTGTCAAAGCCAGGGCATAAAATATAAATGAACTATCCCAGTATAAATGGAGATGAAATGAAAGCGATGCAAAGAAAATCGGAAGTAAAAATCCGTAGCTGATCCCGTAGAAACGATCCTGCAGAGATTCGTATATTTTCCGGTCCATAATTTCTTTCCTGACAAACTGTCCAGCCATAAAAGCGCCTATTATCAGGTGCAGCCCTGCCAGTTCGGCAAGGTAAGCCATAGCAAGGGCCGCTGTCATTGCAAATGTAAATGCCATTCCTTCTCTGTCATGGAGCCTGCCTGTGAATTTCGGCACTACGAATTGTCCTAAAACAATAGTCAGCCCGAAAAACCCCACTACTTTCAATATTATCATCAACAATTCTGACACCTGAACTGACCCGCTTTTTGCTAAGCTTAAAAGTATAGACAGACAAACAAGGGAAAGGATATCGTCTGCAATAGCAGCACCGATTATTATGTGCCCAATATAGGTTGTGCTGATTCTCATCGAGTGAAGTATCACGGACTGGACAGCGATTGCTGTTATAGATATGCCCATTCCTACAAACAGGGATTGATACACTGTTCCCCCGAACGCCCTTGTAGTAAAATAACCAAGAACGAAGGGCAGAATAAATCCCCCTACAGCAACGGCAAGAGAAGGCCATAAATGTTCAAGCAGTTCCTTTGGATCCATTTCCATGCCCGTATGAAACATGACAAAGAAAATCCCCAACTCCGCCAGCAGTTCAATGGCAGGAGACGGACCGATTAGATTCAGCAGTGTAGGCCCTATTATTACTCCGGCCAGCAGCTCTCCGAGAACGAAGGGAAGACCATATCGGGAAAAAACACTTCCAAGGAACCACGCGGCAACCAGGATAAGAAGAAGACTGAGCATCAGCTGGGTTGTAATCAATATATTTCCCCCTCTCTATGTGAATGTAATTGCTTATATTGCATTATATCATATGCATTCCCGTGAAAAGAGAATTATAGCGTCATCTAAGAACAGGGTCATAAGAAGAGGACATTTCTCTTTTGGCTTGTCCGTGCTTTCTGGTAAAGTTGACAATATTCGCTGTATAGTTTATATTATTTCGCCTGCGTTTACGCCGCGTAGTTTGCCTCGTCTTTCATAATTCAAAAGAGGATGCAGTTACCAGGAATAAAAACGGGAATTTCATGAGGACAGCTCGTCTGAATATTTACGATTATTGAAAGGAGGAAGTACTATGGCAGGAAAATCAAAGACGGATGTAGCCGCCAGAGCAGGTAGCAAAGGCCTTGCAAAGCTCTGCAGCCTATGCGGCAATAAGATTGATGTGGTAATGTCGGTCACTCCCAGCGGAAAGAAAAGCATGAAACGCCTTTGCTGTGAAGTCTAATCTAGAGTCTCCTGCGGCAGTAGGTAATGCTTGTCGCAGGAGGCTTTCTATTCGCAGTGAATACTGCAATGCTCCCCGATGTATTCTGCTGACGACCTTGTTCTGGACTACCTGATATTACAATAAGTCTCTTCCCTCATCACATCTTCTCTCTTACAGGCAGACAGGATTGCCATCAGCATCATGCCGCTGAAAGACCCTATTATCAGTCCAATTACAAATGTCAACATGATATCCTCCTCCTTAATGATAATTTTTTTAGTTCCTTTATCTAACAGCTTCTAATAAAGTATAAATGCAATTTTTATTCCCATAATGAACCAGCGCGCAAGGAAACTCAGCATTCAATATAATTCCTTTCATTCCAAACAGTTACAGTTAGTATGATAAAATATACCGCATTTTAAATTTGTCATTTATTCTATTTGTAGCAGCATATCCATGTCAAAATGACACGCATCACCTTAGGGTTGACGTGTTTTTTTAGCAAGGCTATTCCTTACTCGTATCAGCCTCAAGTTAAGCCTCATAGAGTTTTTCCTTAAGCTATTGAGCTTGCAATCCGATATAATAGACAGTAGACGATAAAATGTTCTTCGCTGATACCATCATTAAATTTCTGCTAACTGAAATGGAAATTATTACTGTAAAATGAACAAATATTTTGATAAAGGGACCTTGCGTTTATCATTGCTTTTTGCACTGATTTTCCTGGTTACCGGATGTTTTTCATCATGGACGCCTTCGGACGATGAGGCTGTCAGGCTCCTTAAAGATTATTATTCTTTTTATAAAAAGATGGGAATTGAGGCTGAAATCATTAACAGGGGGGACTTTATTACTGAATGTAAATGCTATCCGATTGAGTTTCAAATAGCTCATTCCACAAATGGAACATATAAAAAGACCTTTTATTTCGCTAAAAACAATTCGGGAGCAGTCGAGATAAAGAAGTTTAAGTTCGGCATAAAAAACGCTACCTATTAAATAAGAGAAAAAACAACAGCCACCGGGGTTTCATTCTTAATATTAAATACATTAT
>CAMYJP010000449.1 GCA_947258675.1 uncultured Desulfobulbaceae bacterium
TCGCTCGGAGTAGTACGAGAGCGCATTAAGGGCTACGAGTCCAGAAATCACAAAAATAATAAGGGTGATTAGTGATGAATCATGCATTTATGATTTGTCCTTGCGTGGCCGCCTAACGCCTTCATCACGGATGTGCACCATGAAGAATATCAACATGCAATAAATTATTTATATAATATAAACTTAATCAACGCCCAAAAGAGTTCTGCTGGTACGCATTCCAGTGCACATACTATTAGACAAAGGCTTCTCCTCCAATCCAGATGTATAATATGATCCGTAAAACGGGTTCATAAACCGATACTATCTAAAATCGAAAGGAGAAGCCTAGTATGAAGATTACACAAACAGCCCAAAAAATCAAGGTAAATTTTGCAATGGACGTATCAGTAGATGTACACAAGGACACACTGAATTGCTTTTTTGAAACAGAGGGAAGGGAATATTATGATGAATTCCGAAACAGAAATACCATGATAGCAAAGAAATTGAAGGAATATCATCAGGTTGCAACGGAGCATGGAAGAAAAACCCTGCGCATTATCTGTGAGCCCACGGGACAATATCAGAACAAACTATTCCGGACAGCACGGAAAATGGGTTTTCTGACCTGTCTTGTCAATACGGAGAGTGTGGCAAAGTTCAGGGTGATAGAAACCAACGATACCGGGAAAACAGATATTAAAGATCCCAGGGTAATCCGGACCCTCGGGCAGCTTGAAAAAACAATCAGACACCGGCATCTTGATAATGAGTACCTGGTACTGAGGAAATTAAACAGGGTATATGATGACGCAGAGAGAGCCATCATCAGTCTGAAGGGCCGGATCAACAAGTTACTGGTTGAGCTATTTTGTGATTATTCATTCAAAAAGGATTTTCTCTACAGTACATCAGGAATGGCCCTGATTGAGAAGTTTCAATGCAATCCTTACCGCATTGCGAAGGCAGGGTACAAAAGATTCCGCAAAGCGATGAAAAAGTCAGCGCCCAGGATTTGGGAGAAGTCACTGCAGAGGCTCTGGGATGATGCGCAGAGTTCTATACTGAATGAACTTCCTGAAGAATATGTTGAGACATTGCAGGAGCATTTGCTGCAGTTGTATCAGGATTATCTGCAACAGGCAGCCCGGAGGGAAGAGATTACCGAAAGAATGATCAGATTACTGAAACGGTTACGAGAGAAAGACCCGAATATTCCGTCTGCCACGCGCGGCGTTATCAATGACAAGAACCTTGCACGACTGCTTGGAGAGACCGGACCGATCAGGGACTTTGCAAACTGGAGGCTTTTAATGCGTTATGCCGGACTGAATATCCGGATGAGGCAGAGCGGCAAGTATAGCGGACTGAATAAAATCACCAAAAAAGGCAGGGTGTTATTAAGAAAAATTCTCATGACCATTGCACTGCCACTGGTCAAACGAACCGCGATTTATGGGGAATACTATCACAGGAAAAAAGAAGTGGACAAGATGGTCGGCAACAAGGCCATGACCTGTGTTGCTCGGCATTTTCTGAGAAAGTTTTACGGCTGGTATAAATCAGGAGAGGCTTTTAATCTGGACCGCTTTTTTACGTGCGAGACAGAATACAGGAGAGCCGCTTAAATACATTTTTAAAATATATTAAATAGATAAAGTCCGGTGAATCCCGGCCTGAAGATGACCGCAATCTCATTGTGATCCTTCAAGGAATCATCGAGTGCACACTATGTCACTTGGGCCGGGAGTTCCCGACATGGCCGATAAAGTATGCTTGTCCTGCAAATTAAGCAAGGACCGAAAAGTGGTAGGATTGCCAGTCCGGAATAATCGCCCTGGACTTGAAAGGAGGCTTTATAGCAATATTCTTTCATCGAACAAAAAAACGGCTTTCATATTTGCCCTGTAATCGCTTTTTGAAAGCAAGGATGATCTTTGGTATGGGTAAAAAACTCGACCTTCATCTCCCGCAGGAAAATTTTCCGGGGAGGAAAAGACAGAGTTCTGATTATGGAAAAGCTTGAGCTTGACTTTTATGTACCTAAAGGTATGAGATTGTTAGGCCTTTATATCTTCTTCTTTTTTCTTTTTGGATATGGGTACAATTTTACAATTTTCAAAAGAGATATTACATGGAAACTGGAACTTTAGTTGTGCGTTCATAATACCGGCAACTTTCATGCCTTCGATCACCTTGCAATTGGTTGTGTTGACTATATCTCTTACCGTTTCGGTTGCGGAATCGCAGCCTAATACAATCACAGCCTCAAATTGTTTTGCATATCCCTTTAACTTTTTACGTTGACCTGAAGTCCACATGCACATAAACCATTGGTGTGGAATATTACTTTTGAACACTTTTGTATTGAGTCCTTGTTCTTTTAATCGAAATTGCATGTCCATAATGTATTGTTCGAATGGAGCAGACTTCAAGAAACTCTTGAATAATTGAATAAAAGGTTTTTCTTCCCTTACAGCCACGGTCACTCCAGGACACATATTGCAGGGCACGATCAGAGCAGATTTCAATCCTGAAACCTCTGAAAGGACGTCTAAGTCTTCAAAATGGATTGGCATTTATCGCTTTTCCTCTTTTGATTTTCTTCTGTGCCTAACGATGAAGTGACTGACGAGTGCCGCTGAAGTATGTCAGCC
>CAMYJP010000450.1 GCA_947258675.1 uncultured Desulfobulbaceae bacterium
AATTCTACTATATAAGAATTCTCTATTGCATTTATGAGTAATATTGCGTTCGAAGCAAGCGATAGAAGTAAAAGTATTGAAAGAATAATTGTCGATTTTTTCATATAATTTTTTACCACTAACGTTTAGTAATAACCTGCCGCCCTGCCAAGTTTTTATCCGAAGGCCGCAGTGATTCGCGGGTGGTCTGGTTGATTACTTTGTTGAACTGGCCGCCTCCGCAGGTGAATCTGCCTGATTAACTTTATCTATGGAGTTTAAGCATCCCCCATCAATTCCATAAGTTGTCGGACGTCGCCCAATCTTTTTGACTTTTTAAAAAATAATTTCATTGTGTTGCGATAAAAGCGATTATTTTGGCAATTTCATGGCTGATTCGAAGCATTATTCAGGGGGCCGCTCTCCAAAGACGCACCTTGCCGAGGCAGTCTCAATCAAATACTCTTAAATAAAAATACCGTCGTAACACGTTGCATATCCGGCTGGGAAGGGAAATTTAAATTGCAGCTTCTGCGGTTTTCTTTCTTTTGCTGTTTTTACCTGGAACGTTTCTCTTTCCGCCGGAATCGAATCGAGATGGACAAGTTTTTTTTCACACACCGGGCAGAGTTCCGGATGATCTTCTCCTTGTTCTTCACAAAAATCCTGCCAGGTAAGAAATTCTTTTTCCACAACCGGTAATTGACCGAACATGTTCCGACATTTTTCCAGATTATTTTTTTTGTCCGGCGCGTAAAGCCCATAAGATCTTACATTTTTGCTCTTTGGCGCCGGGACATGCAAGAGGTAACGCTTGATAAAATCTCCAATGGACAGCGTCATGAAGTCTTTCTGTTTGGATTGTTTGCCGTTTACCCGATAGCTGAATGTTACCTCGTGATTTTCGCATGAAACGATTCTGTGGTTGGCAATCGGCCCGCCCCGTAAATACCTGGCCAGATAGGTCAGCACCCCTTTGCCGTGCCGGTAACGCTCCCGGATATTGACATTCCATTTTACCTTGCGACCGAGTTTATTCTTGAGATTGGTCCATTGCCGACGGCTCATGTCTGACGGAAGGGCAATTTTTTCTTTCTCGATTGCCCGGTCCATATGGTCGAGCAATTTGCCCCGAAACTTGATCATCACCGCCGTGTAGGGCAGCAGAGTGTCTCGTTTTGGCGTGCGCCAGGAACCATCCGGCGCCAGACCGCCGCCGGTGATCAGACAGTGGATATGAACATGCCGGAGCAGAAGCTGATTCCAGGTATGGAGAGTCGATATGATCCCGGGCTCTGCGCCGCAATGTTTTTTGTCAGTCATGAAATTGAAAAGGGTATCGCGGACGGTCAAAAAGAGCAGGTTGGTCATGGGCTTGACATTGTGAAGCCATATGTTGTGGAGTTCATGCGGAATGGTGAAGATCATGTGATAATGGTCGCAGCCCAGGAGTCTGGCCTTTTGTTTCTGCAACCATCTATCCACCAGAATATAGGCGCATTGGGGACACAATCGGTGCTTACAGGAGTTGTACCAATGCCTCTTGAAATGGCCGTCCGGGCAGCCTTGTACATGGCCGCCCAAAGCCTTGGTCCGGCATGCAATAATCGACTTTACGGCATCACGGACATGGGCCGGCAAGGGATGCACTTTTTCATAGGCTTCCCAGCCGAGTTGCATGACCTTCTGAATTGTGGCCGTGGCTGTGTCCAATTTACCTTCCTATCTACTCCGTTGATTGCTGCCGCCATGATAAAGGGAAGAGCCAGAGAAACCGTAGGTGTCTATGTAAAACAACAGACCTTCATTCAAATCCATATATCATTATTCGACCCTTGCCCTCGATTGCAAATGCTGTAAAAGTTTTAATTATTACTAGGAGTTAATGCTTCCTCCCCTTTTGTTCGGCAAGTTCAACATAGATTAGACTGCCTAATAGCCGTGGAATAGCACGACTGATTTTTATGTTAAATGATCTTCTACGACTAATGAGTCGTCTAATCCGCGTATAGAGCGTTTTACACGACTCATCGGTCGTATAAGAAAATCAGATTTATCACACCATAAATATGCTCAGAAAAGATCGAGCATACCCTTGAATATTAAAAATCCTGAATCATCCCTCATTATATTAGTTATCAGATTTAAACATAAAATCAAAGGGATAAAAACGTAAACCCTACCTGGCATTTTGCTTGTATTGTTAACGTAACTCTTTGTTCTTCTATATTTTTTTCACTCTACTCCTTGTCAGGCTTAGCAAGTATAATTAACCATTTTTTTTCTTGTTAAACGAAAGGATATAGTTTATACAAAAAAACAAAGGTGAACAAATGTTCATGTTCCCATGAGTTTGCATAAATAATATTTTCCTGTGGTTGCCAGAGAAAATCTTTCTGCAGGCTCCGGATTATTCCTGGCCAAATATCAACTGATATTGGAGGATTCCTAGATGCTTGATACCAATCATTCTCACAGTACGATGAAAAAAACAGAACCTAACTCGGGATATTATGGATTGCCGTCACCAGGGAAACCCAAACTGCTTGATGAGGTTCGAAATGTAATCCGTCTTAAACATTACTCAATCCGAACTGAACAGACCTATGTGCCATGGATTAAAAGGTTCATTCTGTTTCACGGCAAACGCCACCC
>CAMYJP010000451.1 GCA_947258675.1 uncultured Desulfobulbaceae bacterium
TGGAAGAGAGGAGAACCGGGAGATGATATTTTGGGATTCATCGGCTATCGTTCCGCTTGTAGTGAATGAAGAAGAAACGGATTACTGCCTGAAGACCCTAACTCATGACCAAGAGATGATGGTCTGGTGTTTAAGTAAGGTGGAAATTACCAGCGCCCTATGTCGGCAAGTGAGAGATAAAATGCTCAGTAATATTGAATTCCAGAAAGCCAAAAATCGATTGAATGATATAATTGAACGCGCCTATGAAGTAATGGCAATTGAAAAAGTAATGGCCAGCACTCCAAGCTAGGTCACTCTTACAAAAGAGATAATAATATTAAGAGGTTCGTTTTGCTGTTGCAAAATTAATCAAATCATGGTATGAAATACGTGAAGCATTTCTATCATCTAGTGGAAGAGAGCGACTAATTAATTCTGGGAAATACAAAACTCCAGAAGATATTGAGAAGGAATCTACTAATGTACTAGCATGGATTCCTAAATTTGAACATAAAATTGATAAAACTAAAAAGAATTCAGAAATTCTTGTTGGAGGAAATTCTGAAGCCGCTGCCGGAGAATCATATAGGTCTTTAAGAACTAGAATTCAATTTTCCAAAATTACAGAAGGAGCAAAAAGTATTTTGATTACTTCTTCCGCTCCACAAGAAGGTAAAACTACCGTTGCCATAAACTTAGGGGCAAGTTTTGCTCAAGCAGACAAAAAAACTATTATCCTTGATTGTGATTGGTATAATAATTTTTCAAAAATAGGTGGGACATCTGGGACAGATGGGACACAACAAATGATTTCAGATAGATACAAAGTATCATATTACTATTTAATGGGACATAGATAGGGCAGGGCTCTGCAAAACAGACCCTGCCACCATCCTATCATAGTAAATACTTCAGCTCGTATCATCATCCCAGTTAATATCAATATTAACAGCTTCTTCAAAAAGCTTCCGGCAATTATCCAGGGACGGGAACACTTGATGCCAACTTCGATTCCCTCCAGTTCCGGTTACCGAGCCATTTAGACGTTTCCTACAAACATGTGGGCAAAGTTCTTTGATTTCTTTTCCAAATTGACTACTGGCCATACGGTATTTCTCTCCAATTTTGGTTGAAAAATCAATATAATCGTCGTATAAAACTTTGGATTCGATGGCCGTCTGCCAATCGTTGTCAAATGTTTGTAGTTTTCCATCAATTAGCTTATCATACCAGAACTTCTGAACCGTGGTCATGCTGTTTGTTATCTGATCCATCAGAGCATCCGTTCTTGGAAAGCTTCTGAGATCAATCCCTGAGATATCATACTCGAGCAGATCATAAAGCATGGCCTCCCGGCCTCCATTGTCCATTTGATTGAACAAGGGTTTAAAATAATCTTTATCCTGCATAAATTTGCCACTAACATCAAGAACGAAAAACCTTCGTTCTTCAAGACCAGCCGGGACAACCCAGTTATTGTTGCTTGCTACGATCAACCGAATGTGATTCTTTACAGCAAATGCATCCTTGCCTTTCGGTTCAACCATATGGTGATCCTCGGTAATCATTCCCTTTAGGACACCCTCTGCAGCCCTATCACCAGCCCACATTCCTTCATCAACAAAAACCAGCAGGGCATCTTTTAGGTGGTTATTAAACCTGCCAGTTAATTGTCTCTGATTATTGATCTGTAGAAAATGATTGCCGAAAATTTTGCCAAATTGGCTTACAAAGCATCCCTTTCCTGTGCCCTGTTTGCCTCTCAGTACAATGGCTGTCCCTGGTCTTTGGCCACCTGGCTCTTGAACAAGCTGGGCCATCCAGGCCAATATGTATTTAAAGGCTTCCTCATTACCATTTGCTATTACATCACGGATATGGCTTTTAAACAGAGACCACTCTCCATTTTTAGGTTCAACTGCAAGTCCCCGAAAAAGGTTATAATAATTCTTGGGGTCCCTGCCAGGACTAAAAACAATGCCCTGGTATTGCCGTCTTATAGGGGATTCAAGCCACAGCTTGGAAATACTTACCTCAGCCAGATTTCCACCATTTGGATTCTTCACCTTTTTGTTTGCATAGAAATTTTTGAGATCATTAACTGTAGAAAAGGTGATATCGTCCCGGTGAAACACGGGGTCTTTGCCTTCATTTAGTATCAAGCATTTACCACCCATCATAATTACTGCATGGCTTTTATTAAGTTTGTTGATATCTTCTTTATACGGAACCTCCTTTTCTTTGTCTTTTGACGAATCCCCTGCAGTTGATTCGTCTTGGTTATTGGGACAATTTTTATTTAGCAGATCCCTTGCTCTTTCAATTTCACCCATTAGCCAAGGAGCTTTTGATGGACCTTTTTCATGATATTTTTCACCTATTGGGTACTCTTCGAAAATTTGAAAGATAGTTGCCTTCGATACACCAGCTTTTAAGAGGGATAAGATCACGGACATTATTGCCTCAGATCGGTTTCCTTTCTGTTCCCCCTCTTTGATAAGCTTTTTTGTAGCATAGTTAATTGAAAGGGAATCAACACCCACCTCTTGATCGGTATTTTTTATTTCGGTTGTCCCAGACTTAGCCTGTCTCTTTTCCAAAGCAAGCCTGTTATATAATTCTGAGATTTCTTTTGACCGATCTTCAATGG
>CAMYJP010000452.1 GCA_947258675.1 uncultured Desulfobulbaceae bacterium
CATCATTAGAATCAGACCGATGGCTATTGGAATGTTAGTCGTACCGACCTGGAAAGCATTAATTACATCACGGATACCAGGGTAGAGCCAACCACCGCCGACACCCACAAACATGGCGAGAAAAATCCATAAGGTCAAAAAACGATCGAGAAAAGAAAGTTTTTTGCTGGTTTGTGACATGGAATTACTCCTTTTTTCTACTTATTTTTCTATCCGTATAAACGAATAGTGCAATAAAAAAAATATACTATTACTTGCAGGTTTCCTTGTCTTTTTGCGCTAAGAAAGAAGACAGTTTTATCTTGTCAGCAGAGCCCTCTTTTGTATTGGGAAGATATGAACCAAGCAACTTCAGCAACCTTACTTGAAACTCATCTTTTTTCTCAGCTAACCGGTAATACATCCAGACCCCGCGGCGCTTACCTTCAACCCAGCCGGCATTTTTCAGATAGGCAAGATGGCGGGAGATTGTCGACTGTGGTAAGTCCAGGGCCGCCATCAAATCACAGACACAAAGTTCACCTCCGCAAAGCAGCGCAAGTATGCGAAGACGGACTTCTTCTGATAGTGCTTTGAATAGCTGTGTAGTTACCTGCATAGAAATTCATATATCCGCATAAACGGATGCGGCCAAGAGTTATAATACAAATTCCAGAAAATAGAAGAAAATATCTAATTGAAAAATTGAAACACTCTTGCGATTACTTCTGGATTTTCAGCAGATAATTGCCAATGATTGACTCTAGTCTCTTATATCCCCATCACTGGGTGTCCGACCAATATTATTCAGGATTACTGATTTCATCCCTTATTTGCTTGCCTGCTGCATCATAAACTCTGATATGTACCGTTCCTTTGTAGTCAAGGTCCCACATAGGATTCACTTCAACGGCCATACCATCACAAGACTTTTTAACCGTCCGATTTGATGCACGGGACTCTTTAATAGCAACGCTGATCTGGGCCTCGCAAGGATCAACCTCCAATTTTTCTATTGTGGGGCTTGGAACTGCAGGTTCAACCTCTTTTGCTACTTTTTCCTGCTGAGGTGCCTTTGAAGCACAACTCCATAATACAAGGCATACTACCAGCATAGTAATACTCATCAAACTTCTCATTTAGTACCTCCTGTAAAGCAATATTATTGGATGTTTCTTAATTGAATTTTATCGAAACTTTCCTCACCATATTCTGCGGAGAATTAAATATTAGACTAATATACCTTTTTCTACGCCTGTAACAAATCTATTCCTAGATCAGCAAGTTTCCTTGCTAACCCGCTATTGTCATTTAATGTGTGAACAAATGATCCATCCGATCGTTTATAGGAAATTATCCCGCCGCCTGCAAATAATACAACAAATACTGTATCTTTAGTCTTTGTTGTCTGAAACTCTTGTATCCTGCTTAATTCTTTATCTTTCCCCAACAAGTCTTCAAAAGATAAATCACGAGGTGCATATTTCAAAATATACCGCCCCGAACAATTGGCGATTGGTTTCCAGGTATGGTTTGCCTTCAACTCCTGAAAAGATAAAGCCATTTCCTTTTATACCCTCTAAGTCTTTCTATCAAAAAATATGTTCTTCCCTTTGACACTTAAAGGAATTCCAAGAATAATCTGGGCGTCCATCAACCCCATTTTCCTGGCTGCAACCCCTACTGTGTACATAACCCGATTATCAATTGAAAGATCTTTTGCCTTGGCTGCTGCTGAACCGATTGCTATACCAAGGTCAATGGCCCTGATACTGCAAACCGGGCCTGAATAATCCCCTGCGATTGTTTTTTGTTTTAAGATAGTACTGCAATCATGCCCGCACGCTTTGCAATTTACTCCCGGTGGTTTTTTGAAATTCAAGCCGATAAGAAGAACAGCCTCTGCATTTCTGATATTGTCGGCATCCCTTTTGAAAAAAGCTGACTTTTCATCCCGCTCTGATATCCTTTCCATTTCCAGAGCTAAGGCTTCTTTGTCATCAATTATGCCAGTGACGATCTCATCTTCCCCTTTTGCTTTTGGAGCTGTTCTGGCGGAAGTCAATATAATCTTTGCCATGGTATCTATCGCTTCCAATTCAGGATTTACTTTCATACACTTCCTCCGTACTTAATATCTGTCAATGAAACATCTACTCTTAAAAACAATTAAAATTAATTACATTAACTTCCTTGTAATTTTTATGTATCAATGCGTTACACAAATAACAATCGTCAAGTACACAGATGTCAGAAAGACAGTACCATCCGATTTTTATCTCCTTATGATTTAGCACTAACAGTAACAACTTGAGGAAAATTATTTTAAAATGTACCCGTTAACAGATAACAGTAAACCGTAAACAAGAAAAACAAATCAGCAGGTAGTAACTTTTATTTCTATTAACGATAAAGTGACATCAACTTAGAAAACCCAAATAATCTTTTTATAAATTGCCTTTGCTAAATCTCTATTTTTTTAAAAACTATCTGTATAATAATAGAAAGTAAAACACAATAAATCATCACATTCACTAAGGGATGCACCGGCCCAAAAAAATCAAAACTCTCTTTACTGATCAGAGATGCTGCAAAATGCTGTACCATGCACAACTTCGGATATAGGATCCGCCACAATGCAGGCTCAGGCATG
>CAMYJP010000453.1:0-4934 GCA_947258675.1 uncultured Desulfobulbaceae bacterium
GGGAACCCGAACCCGTGTAATTGATATTGCCATTGAATATGAAGTATTGGGTCGTTCTCCGGATGAAATTATCAGATCTCATCCCCACTTAAGTCTTTATCAGATCCATGATGCGCTTTCCTTCTATTATGAGAACAGAGATGAGTTGGATCGAAAAATCAAGCAGGATCAAGAGTTCTATACAAGATTAAAGGTGAATTTCCCGTCGAAAATGGTTTGAGTCTATGGGTGAAATCAGAATCTACACCGATGAAAGCGTGGATGTCGCCATCGCCCAGGGTCTTCAAAGAAGAGGCGTTGAAGCATTTTCCGCCAGAGATCGTGATAAACTAGGTTGGACTGATGAGGAACAATTAATTTTTGCCAGTGAAGAGAAATTCACCATTTTCACCCATGATACTGATTTTCTCCCCATTACCGCCCAAATTGATATTATCACACCGCCAATCTCTTCAATGAATGAATCCCATCCAAACCTGCCACCGGCTTAGAGATCCTATTCCCTTTTGGATATAAAGAGATCTTTGAATCTACGGTAATTTCCGGAAACAAATTCTTTGGTACCGATAAACCTCGTGTCTGTGAAGTATCGGGTACGATAATTTATCTATTTCTGTCCCTTAAAAATGATGATCTATGCACAAAGTCTTTAAAGTGGCTTTCCTGAAATATGCATGAACTTCAAACCAAAGCTGGCCTTCTTTAGCAAAAAAAATAGATCGGATCTAATCGATTCATTTAGGCCGTCGCGAAATGAGACATTCGATGGAAGTTTATTTTTGAAAATACAGAAATTAAAAATAAACCAAAGTACCAAAAAGAAAGCTGATGTGCACAAAATTATAAAAATATTCATTTTTTCCTCCTCAAAGTAGTTGATTTATTCCATAATTAATTCTTTTTTCTATCGATCAGAAAGTATTAAATATCTTTAATAAACCAAGAGCAAGTATGATGCCAATTTCCTGCTTCTAAGTAATTTAACCTATTATCAGTATGATAGCGGATCAAAGGAGAAAAACGAATTTAATAGTATGTGATTAATTTAACCAATGTATGTATACAAAAAAATACTCGAAATCAAGAATCCGACCCAAACTGGGTACTATTGGGGACGGAATGTCGTTTGCCGAGAGAATCTTCGATCCATAATACCGTAAAAATTAATTTATCGCTGGGGGTTTGCTTGTTTATGCCGCGCGGTTGACCATGGAAATATGGGGTCGGACCACGGTGAAAGCCTGGAAATTAGGGATGTAAGCTTAAAATAGAACCATTTTTTGATCTTAAAGTGATGTTTTTGACACCAAAAAGGGCGGTTTAAGAAGTAGAGTCATAATTCAAATAAATCGTGCCCAAATTGTGTCCGTCAAGGTCAAATGGTTCCAAACGAAACCAAAAATACGTTGAAAAATTGGAATAGAATCAACTGCTTGCAATTGCAGAATTATTGAATTTCCAAAAAAGGACAAAGAAGGGGGCAGGTTATCTATGCTTTTTACGAAACATTTGTAAGTTTTTTTGTCTATATGGAGCTCAAAACGGACACAATTTAGATGGGTTCTATTTTTAACTTGTTGATATGACATTGGAAAGAGTTGGAAATCGGTGGATTTCAATTCCCCTTTTTCATGAGATCGGCGGTGCTGAACCTGTCAATATAGATAGAAATTAATTTGACAAGGTGGTATAACTGTTATATCAAAATATTATGCGGTTCAAATACGACAAAGCAAAAAGTGAAAGACTGAAGAAGGACCCGAGACGAAAAATTGGATTCGAGGAAGTCAAAGAGATTTGGACGCATTATCATTATGTAGACTGTCGATCTGATGATCCTGAACAGTTTCGTGCAATTGGGTGGGTAAAAAGCAAATTATATACCGTCATATATGAAGTTAGAGACGATAAGGATGGTGAGTATTACCACCTTGTAACCCTTTGGAAATCGACAAAACAAGAGGAAGAATTGTATGAGCAAAACAGCTAAAAAAAAGAAACCAACTGCTGATGAGATTGCTGAAATGGCAATGAGCGGGGAGGATGTATCCCTGTATTTTACGAATAAAGGCAAAATGAGGCCTCCGGTAAAAAGAGTAAACGTTGACTTTACGCTTGACATGCTAAAAGAATTAGACGCCATTGCAAAGGAGTTAAACATTAGTCGTCAAGCCGTGATCAAAGCATATCTGCGGCAAGCTTTAGACCAGCATTATTTGGCCCGACAAAGTCATCAGCAGTCTTTATAGAGCATTTTGAAAAGTTTTGAACTCTAATGACATTGAAATTCTCTGGCTCTGATTGCCGTCTGAGTCGGCATCTAAGAGGTTCAGCTCTCCGCCAATCGCTTCAATGAATACATCCCATCCATCTCCGCCAATCGCTTCAATGAATACATCCCATCCACAAACCTTTGACCGGTTTTGGCTTTTTCTCGTGTTTTGAAAGTATTATTTACCTATATTTTCTTTAGTGACTTAGTGCCAAAACTGTTATTTTGAATGAAGTTTCACACGAGTCAGAGACGGAATACACACATAATGAACCAAAGGCTGTCTAAAAAGAACGACGCGCGGCAAAAGAACTATGGTCGGTTTTGAATAAAAACTGTATCTTCACGGCTCCTGGTTCCGGATCACTGACCATATTTTTAATATCACCTTTTAAATGGTAATAAAATTGAAAATAGTGCGCCATCTCGTGGGCCAAATTGTTAATTTTAGCATCTTCGGACAGCAGAATGGTGTTCTTCAAATAGCTAAAATAATTGATCAGGTTCGATCCAATATCAAATCCGATGTATTCCGCAATCTTCTCCACCGGTATGGTTGTGTTCACAATCACGGCCGGCAAAGCAAGTTCGTGATCTAATCGTTTGATGTGCATTAATTTTGCCACGGCATAAAATGTTTGCTTTTGGATGGCGGGGTCAAAGGGAGACGCATTTAACAGCTCTTCCTCTGAGAAAGGCACTGGTGGGATCTGTTGTGAAGGGTTTGTTTGCAAACTTTGAGGGATTGTTTTAGCGACGGTCACAACCGCTAGCCCAAAAACCAAAGCCAATATTAATCCAATCTGATAAACTTTCATGACGACGAATTCTCCAGCTCATTTAAGATTTAAGTTAGTTGATCTGCAAACAGTGAGCCAGCTTTCATGAGTTTTTTGAACCTTGCCATATAGAACAATAAATCAAATAATATCAATTAGATAAGAAATATTCCAAATTTCAATAAAAGGCGGTAAGCCGCAGAATCATCGAAGCAGTGATATCAGTTGATATTTCAAACAATTCTTTGACGGTCATAGGCCGGTGAAACGTCAATTCACAGACGGTTAGGTCCGTGGGGCGACTGCGAGACCCGCCGGTTGCGGATTTCCCCGTCAATAAACACTACCTCCTCCCCTCAATCTCTAGGTTCCATCTGAAGTCTTGCATTCTCTGCAACATGTTGTTAGAAATACCCGATAAGCACCCTTGGCATCTCCAACCGACAGCCGGGCTGAAAAGGTGATATTATGGAGTACGTAATTTTGGGAAACGGCATCGCCGGTGTTTGTGCGGCTGAAACGATCCGCCAATTTGATTCCGAAGGCCACATTACCCTGGTCGCGGATGAAACCTTCATACCGTATAGCCGGCCCATGATTAGCATGGTTCTGGCCGGACAGGTTACATCTGACCAGCTGCCCATCCGCAGCAAAAGCTTTTACGAAGACTTGAAAATTACTCCCGTACTGGGAAACCGTGTATCCGGATTTGATGTGGATCAAAAACAGGTAATGATCCAAAATGGCACATCCCTGCCGTTTGACAGACTACTCATCGCCACGGGTGCGGACCCCCGACCTATCAAGGCCGAGGGTCTGGATCTGAAAAACATCTTTTTTATGCGAACCGAGGCCCATATTCGCAATATGCTGGCGGTCATCCCCCAGGCCCAAAATGCGTTGGTATTAGGTGGCGGGCTCGTCGGATTCAAAGCGGCCTACGGCCTTCTTCAGAGAGGACTCGACGTCACCATGCTGATCACCTCGGGCTATCCCCTGTCTTTGCAGGTAGATGAAACCGCCGGTAGAATGATTTTAGATGAGCTCCGGGATTACGGTCTCAAGGTCAGGGTGGGCATCAGCGTGGAAGCTTTTGACAGAAATGGATCGGTGACCGGCGCTCACCTGTCGGATGGGACCCTCACCGCCTGTGACCTGGTAGTGGTGGGTAAAGGGGTTCTGCCCGCGTTGCCCTCCGTACCCCGGGATAAAATTGATATTGATCTGGGAATTTTGGTGAACGAACAGATGGAAACGAGTTGCGCCGGCATATATGCCGCCGGTGACGTCGCCGAGCTTGTCGATATTTCACGCAATACGCGATGGGTCAATGCTATTTGGCCGGAAGCCGTCGTCCAGGGGCACATTGCCGGGACCAACATGGCAGGGGTTCCAGAGGCTTCCAGGGTCGGGCCACGCGAAGTATTTGAGATGGCACAGATATCTGCCGATTTTAAGCTTTGAAATAGCCCTATATTGAGTTTTTCGAGGACAAAAAGGCCGTCTTAGATTAACAGTAAACTATAAAATACTTTTTATAATTCCTGTTCCATGAACCCATGTCTCATTCCTGGTTCAAATCCAAAACCAAGAAGAGAGAAAACAGGACGAAATCATCATGATAAGATATATCATTTTGATCATATTCATTATCACCCTTATTTCGTTGCTTTCTCTATTCGAGAAGCCTGCGGTCAATCAATATTACCAGAAACAAAATCGAGAAGTTGTAATTGAAAAGGTCGAAGAGCTTAAAGATGTAAAGAAAACTCCCAAGATGATATATTTCCAGAGCGATATGGATTTTCTCATGGATGCCTATGGCGTTGGTGGTTCGTAGCGTCACGGTGTCACGTAAAAAAAATTGGGCTCGGTTAATACAA
>CAMYJP010000453.1:4943-6964 GCA_947258675.1 uncultured Desulfobulbaceae bacterium
AAATTTATCCGCCGCGGCGGATAAATCCATTGGTGTGTTCTAAGTGTTTTGGGTCTATGAAAATAATTTCATTTATCGAGGATGAACAACTTGTAAAAAAAATCCTCAAGCACCTGCACTTATGGGAGGTCAAACGCAAACCTACCTTTAAAAAAATCCGGCTCCGGACAAACTGGTGAGTTACGCACGAATTGGCCCAAATTCTCAATTCCACCTCCAAAATTTGATATAGACAACAAAGCCCACTTCCGTTATTTGGATTGTTGATGATCGCCAATATGGAGCCATTCGATGATCGCCTTAATGGAGCCACCCTGGGATCAAGCTAGTGGAGCCAGGTGATGATCGGCGTAATGGAGCCACTTGATATTTTTCTTTTGATGGAAGATACATTCGACATCCGTCAGGTGGCCGGTGAAGCACGAATAATTTTTAACCACATGGCTGCCCAAAATTATGAAGGGGTGAGTATTTTCTGGCTAAGACTCATGGCTGCACTCGATGGGGAGGACGCAGCTATCGAACACTGGCAGATTAAGCGTGATGGAAACAAAAGAGGTATTGTAGAGGTTTTAAAAGATGATACGTAATGAAGAAGAGTATAAAACGACTTTAGAGCGGATCAGCCAATTTCAAAAGCAAGTTGAGCATCTTCGCAAAGTGGAGACAATTCCGGAGAACTATCACCTTTCGGTTTCAGGTTTTTTAGCAGAACTGGATCGAATGAATCTGGACGTTCGAGAATATTTATGGTCACACCCTGGCCAATTCAGTGAAGATCGAAGAACTGCGTGAAAGTCGAACAATTCGTTCGAACGGATGCCCATATCGTCATGGCTTAAAAGGTGGTTTGACTGTGCCCAAATTGTGCCCGTCAATGTCAAATATTTCCAAACAGTTCCAAACGAAACCAAAAATACGATGAAAAATTGATATAGAATCAACTGCTTGTAATTACAGCAATTTTGAATTTTCAAAAATTTGGTCTGAAAATCCCCGTGTCGGCAGTTCAATTCTGTCCCTCGGCACCATTGATAAAAAAGCCTTAGAGAAATATCTCTGAGGCTTTTTTATTTATTTGACACAGCCGCAATGACTTGTTAAATTATGACCAAAATTTAAGTAGACTATAATTGAGGTCTAAATATGGAAACTTTGTCTTTATCCGAAGCAAAAATGAAACTAAGCGAACTTATAGAGAAAGTTCAGTCAACCGATGCAGAGGTCATCATCACTAAAAATGGAAGACCGGCGGCGGTTTTAGTGAGCCCGGATGAATTTGAAGGTTGGAGGGAAACAATTGCGGTAAAAGCTGATCTAGATTTGATGACCGAGATAAAAAAAGGTATTTCAGCTTTAAAGAAAAAGCCTAAAGTATATACATTAGAGGAACTGTTCGAATAAATAATGGCCTCGAAAAACCTTACCCGAAGAAAGCTCAGGGTGCCTGATGAGATCGTCGCTTTAATCAGAGGCTGTCACCCGCAGCTAAAAAGAAAAATCAGGGCCGGGCTGCGGCATATCGTGACTGAACCTGAGTCTGGTAAGTCCCTTAAAGATGACTTGGAGGGTCTAAAGAGTTACCGGATCAGCAGATTCAGGATAATTTATCGTATATCATCAAAACAAATTATTGACGTTGTAGCAGTAGGGCCGCGCAAAACTATCTACGAAGAAACCTATAGAATCATCAGAAAAGAAGCAAATCGATAAATATGATCGACTGTGCCTAAATTGTGTCCGTCAAGGTCAAATATTTCCAAACGGTTCCAAACGAAACCAAAAATTCGTCGAAAAATTTAAATAGAATCAACTGCTTGTTATTGTAACGTTTTTGAGTTTTCAAAAATTTGGTTTGAAAATCCCCGTGTCGGCAGTTCGATTCTGTCCCTCGGCACCATAAATTCAAGTACTTACGAAACATTCGTAGGTGCTTTTTTAATTCCAACAATTTGACGCTTGACAGGGTGGGGGATATAAATTACTATCTGGACAGTCTAGCCAGATATGGCCTTTATTTT
>CAMYJP010000454.1 GCA_947258675.1 uncultured Desulfobulbaceae bacterium
CTTTTTCAAAGAAGTGTAGCGCTGAAAGAGCCATGGTAACTAAAGACTCTCTTCTGTGTTTTGCCGTCCAGCACCCTCCGGCAACTCCTGCAAGTTTTGCTAATCGGTCGATCCCTGCTTCTGTAAGAAAAACTTTTTTGTCTGATTCCACACATGTAAAATCAATCGTACTTTCTAGCTGTTTTGCGAAATCCAGGGCCTGTAAATACATATGCTGTTCTGACACATTGTTCCCTGCCCCTGATATGATAAGCGGAGTGCGTGCCTCATCGACCAGAACAGAATCAGCTTCGTCAACAATTGCGAAATGCAAACCCCGTAATAACAGATTTTTGTAAACCCTATCCTTAGCGGTTAATCGCTGCAGAGTATATTCTATATGGCCAGCCCGTTCGGGGATGAGCAAACGATCTTTCAGGTAATCAAAAACTATTTCCTTATTACTGCAGTAAACAACATCTTTTGCATAGATGTCGCGGCGTTCATTTGTTGTCAAACCATGGGTTATAGCTCCAACAGTGACCCCCATTGCCTCATAAACAGGTTTCATCAACTCTGCATCGCGCTGGGCCAAATAATCATTGACGGTGACAATATGAACCGGAATCCCACACATGGCAGCAGCAATTGCGGGGAGAGTTGCTGTCAGAGTCTTCCCCTCTCCGGTTTCCATTTCTGCAATCATACCATTGAGAAGAATCCATCCACCGACAAGCTGCACATCATGATGTGTAAGACCCAATAAGCGTTTGGAATTTTCACGTACAAGCGCAAATATTCTTGCAACATTGTCAAAAGTAGCGCCATCATATGACAATTTCTGCCTAAGATTCAGAACGCGCGCTCTCAATTGCAAATCAGAACAACTCTCAAACTCTTTCTTGTTTTTATTGGTTCTGTCTACAATTTCGTAAAGCTTGTTTCCCCTTTCGCTAAAACATTCTAAAAAATGGGTGGGATAATACTTTAAAAAATCATCTATGGGAGAAGGAGGAGATCTCTTTTTCTCTGGATAAAACCCGTAATTTTTCTGTAATAACAGCATATCAGACATGAAACCGTTTTATAAATAACTGTCGCATTGCACGCGCCCACCGAAACCCGAGGGGTTCTTGGCCATGATCAAACCGTACATAAACCCGGCTGCCTACAAACATTTTCTGAAGTGGTTCTTTGAGAGCTACATCAAATTGAAACATCCTGGCAAATGTTTTCCTTCTGCCGGCATCCTTTGGATCGACAACAATTTTGCCGCCACCCTCAATACCAAGCGCCATACTTGGCAGTTGATCGACTGCGCCTGGAACCTCTCGGATTATCTCACCTGAGTAGATTTTCTTCATATCTGTTGATATAATCAATTCCACTCCTTTATTTTTTCTTCGCACTAAATCAACCTGCTGCTGTGGGACGACTATTCGTACCGTTGCTGTATCTTCGTTTACCACGTAGCCCAGAAGGTCCCCTTGCTTGACGAACCTGTTCTCCAGATCATTTGCATGGGGAACCACAAAGATTCCCTGTGCAGAACTTTTAATCTGCATACTCATCGTCCTCTCCTGGAGATACTGCAATTGTCCTTGGATATTTACTATTTCTTCATTGATAATTTTTGCCTGTATATCATCAGTAGGCGATACCGCATCATATCTCTTCTGGAATTCAGAAAGACGCGATTGTACGATCTGCGTTTCCGTTTCTAAAAACGGATCCTGCAATGTTATGAGATCTGCTCCTCTTGCAACCCAGGAGTTTGGAGCCGCAGCTATATGGCCGACAATACCATTGGTTGATGATCGCACCAGTGCATTTTCATCAATCCAAAAGACCCCTTCGGTTTTGGTCAAATGGGGAAAAGGAATTAGAAAGAGCAGGAAAAATAGCAGTAGAAAAAAGAATGAGAATATGCAGGCCACCCTACTCGATTTTTCCTGCAATCGTGCTTCAATTATCAACTTTTTCAATGATTTGATGGACGGCATCAATACCATAGTGATAACTCCCCATGCTGCCAGGAAGAAACCAATGACAAAAAATTTGGAGGCAACAAAAAGAATAATTGCTGTCACAATAAATATTCGATAACAAAACGATGCAACCGCATAAAAGACAAACCAGTACTTCTCGCCGGCCTCCACATAAAGGAAATCTGATTTTTCAATTCCAAAGCAAATTTTTTTCACCAGGTAAGCAAGATAGTCACGGCTGCGCGTGGCCAGGTTGGGAATATCAAGAATATCTGCAAAAATATAATATCCATCGAACTTGAGTAAAGGATTGCCATTAAACAGAAGTGTTGAGACCCCGCCAATCAATATGACATTGTAGGCGATGGCATGCACTAATCCCGGTTCCGTTACCAGCCAAATGAAGACTGCAATGGCGGCCAGAAAAAGCTCCACGGACATACCGGCAGCTCCCACCACTACACGTTGCCATCTCTTTTGAAATGCGCTTGCAGAGGATGCATCTACATAGGGAATGGGCATGAAGACAAGCAGCATTATACCCATTTCATGGACTTCACCTCCCCATTTCTTTACAGCATAGGCATGGCCTAGCTCGTGGAAACCTTTGATAACCGGATAGAGTAACCCGAGAATTAGTAGATTTTCACCAGTAAGGAC
>CAMYJP010000455.1 GCA_947258675.1 uncultured Desulfobulbaceae bacterium
TTGCTAATACTAATAGTTATCTTCTTATTAACTGTTGTCTACAATGGATAGGGCAAGGTGTTTTCAAATTTAAGTTTATTATCATTACTAATAAATATTGTTCTTGAATTTTTCGCTGGATTAAGACAAACTGTCAAAAAATAACTTTTCACCGTCATGTTTCATTAAAATATGCCAATCTAATTGCGCCTAACTTTTTTTCTCACCGCGGGGTTCGTCACGCATCACCGGCAGCAAAAAGCAGAGCGACGAGGAACGAGGAGCGGCGCTTTTTGCTGTCCGAGCGCATGCGATTGTTAGCCGTTATATTTGAAGATTACCATTCTCATTTTTTGTTACTTTTCGCAGCGCCTTCTAACTCGTCCCATTCATTGACAATATCACTAGGAATCTTTTCGTTGATTTTTGTCCACAGGCCCATAGCGATCTGCATGTTTTCATTAAATTCGTTACTCTTATTTCGCCTTTGAATGGTTTTACCAATAGCTTTTATATCACCACCACTAAAAGCAATATCTTTTATGTTTGATTCATATGTAATATCCGATACGCGAGCCATAAGTTTTATGTTTTCTATGTCCTGAATAAATTCACGATGTCGCCGCATCGGGTTTATAACCCCGTTTATCAATTCGTTCACTTTCTTCAAGTCAGCCTTGGAAAGTCGTGACCGATCAAGCTTATCCATGCCATATTTGGATAGGATGGATTTCAACTCATCCATAGCTGAGTTAAGCCGCGCATTTCCAGCATTCAATTTTTCGATTGCCTTGTTTTCTAAAGAATGGAGCGCATATTCAAGCGTACAACTTGGGGAAGTGGGGGTACTGATGTTATTTTCTTTAATCGTTAGCCGAAGCAATTGAAGAGCCGAATAAATAATGAAGTCAGGATCCTTTTCTTCGGGTTGCTCCAGCCATCGATATTCTCGATCCGAGATCATTACCATTTTTTCGATCACTGTTAAATTGCGTTGCCGGCGACTTTCCATGAGCTGGGACAACTGGGCAGATTTCAAACGCTGGTTTATTTCCGAAAATTTGGCAATATCGTCTGAAGATAGCTGATCTTTTATTGGTTTATTTGGAACAGTAGCTTTGGAATTGATTGCTTCTAATTGTTTCAGAAGAGGCAAGGTTTGCTCAGCAATTGCTGCTGCTGTTTCTGTAGACTCATACTGCATTCTTGCAATTACTTCTCTCAGTTCGCAACGTTCTAAAGAGAGGTCTGATACTTTCATTCCTTGTTCGGCCGCACCAACGACAATCGGAATTAAAACCAAGAGTAAAGCAGCAATTCGATTCATTCGTTTTCTCCTATTCGGCTAACGTTTGCGGGTGAGGTGCGGCTCCCGGTATTTCGCAAACAAAAGGCTTTTAGGAAAAACCCGCTGGCTTCTTACCGTCACCTCCACCCGTCTTGTTAGCAGCTCTCATATTCTGAAAACTACGTTTTCAGAGCAACTGACAATATAGGTACGCTCAAAGGTCTTTCGATCAACAAGATCCTCGACTTGGGTTGCCAGATAACACCAATGAGCAAGACTGAGAGGCCATTCCGGAACAACATTTATAATCAGAATGCAAGGCTTCGGGTAGGTCTTATCACCTTTTGACTGTAGTCGGTCCTTCACCCATTTGATGGCATTCTCAACCTCGGTTTTGTCATCGAGGGCCACAGCTTGATTGAGAATCTGGTCATTACATTTCTTTCGTGAACCAATCCGGCGGATTTCGGGATCATGAAACACACCTCCATAACGATCGAGTGCCTCACGCCTAAGGTAATCCACTGGAGATGTCGCAGTGGTGACTTCGACGTAGTATTGAGATTTTATGTGTCCCCGTACGACTTCTGGCCCAGAGATGCGGATTTCCGCATCGTACTCCTCCGAACCGCCTTTGAACCTACAACGAACGTTGCGGTTTGGGATCTCGAGATACTTCAGAAAAGCAGACAATGGAAGTATCTCCTCGATCAGTTCCTTGGAGCCTTCTGCAGACCTGGCTCGGATCTCCTTCCCGCAAAGAGATTCGTGTGCAGAATAGGCTCTTCGAACGAATACTGAGACGCTCAGGAAAGATCGTCGAAATTGGTCTAACAATTCTGAACTCCTACTCCTGCTAAACAACAAGGTAAACAGGCTATTTGCGCTGAGGCCAAATCGTCCTTGTTGATCAAACTGTTAGACGGCAGTTCAGTAGCGTTCGAATGTCCCATCGCTGTAAACTCGCACGCATCCAGTGGGACCGGGTGGAATATGTTTACCGTTCACGTTTACGCCGCCACCGCCGCAGACCTCTGTGGTGACTGACCGATTTGAGACGTGCTCGGAAAAATCATCTTCACGGTCTTCCACCACAACTTGTCGACCTGCTTCATAGCCGTCTGCATATCCGTCGTCGTAGCCTTGTTGGTAGCGGTCTTCGCATGAGGCCAACAGGGCAACAGTGAGGCCGAGGACGAAAATGATCTTTTTACAGTTAGTGCACTGGGATTTCTGCATATACCATCCTGCCACCGGCTAACGTCCGCCAATGAGCAGCGGCCTAAAAATATGCCAAGCTTGCAGGGTCTTTACGATAAACCGCTATCTACACGCCGTCTGCTCAAGTGGCATGGTTA
>CAMYJP010000456.1 GCA_947258675.1 uncultured Desulfobulbaceae bacterium
TGGCACCACTGCGGCTATACAGCGAAACGGGCGGTCAATTATTCGCATATCCCGGTCAGCTGCAGAAGAATAAGAGTGACGAATAATCTGCTCATGACTCTGAGCCTCACTGGCATAAATCTCAAAATCATTCAAATACTCAATGGCACCATCAACAATTTCACTGCTATCCTCCGCGATGAAGCCGGTTTCGAGATAGGTATGCTCATATATGCTCTCGCGATTAATTTCAAGCTGCTCTTTTAAGCGTTTGAGAAATTCAAAAACCTCTGTCTTGGATGGTAATGGTTTAGCCGGATCCAAATCTGATATTGCATTTAAAATATCAGATTTGGATGCAAGATATACCTGCCCCACAGCCTTATTGGTAACAGGTGATGTTACTTGATATGTATCTCCACTATATTGAATGTTATTGCCAACCAGATTTCCATATCTGTTTTGTTTCACTATATTCCTACCTTCTGTTGGTAAGAATTCATAATGCCCCATTTCTTATATATTTTTGCAAGCTCACCATTTTCTTTCAGCTTAACTAAGGCTTGGTTGACAGCAGCAGACAGGGATTTATCTTTATGCCTAAAGGCAATCACATAGTGTCCATCACCAAATGGTTCACCAACATTTTTAAGTTTCGAATTGCTAGCACCATAAGCAATGGCAATCGGTGTGTCGAGGACAACGGCATCCACCTTGCCATCCTCAAGGTCCTGGTAACTGTAAATTATTTCTGGATTTATACTAACGTTGATTTCAGGAATACTCCTGAGAATGTCTTCTGCTGCGGTACCCGACAGAGTAGCCACTTTTTTACCTTTCAAATCTTCTAGCTTCATTATCCCATCAGTATCATTTCTGACAGTAATCTGCTGAGTATAAAGATAATAGGGGGCTGAAAATTGGACTATAAGACCACGCTCTTCGGTATTTTCAATACCATTCATAGCCATATCGAAACTTTCTCGTTGCAGTTCCGGGATCAATGTATCCCAAGCCTTAATCACCAACTCTTGCTTTAGGCCCATAGATCGGGCAATGGCTTTTGCGATATCCATTTCAAAACCGATATAGTTTCCTGGATTATCAGGATCCTCATAAACATAGGGAATGCCGCCAATAACATCAGCGCCCCAACGCAGAACCCCTGCTTCCGTTACTTTTTCAAGGGATAAATCCTTATCTATATCATTGCCAGTAGAGCTACCTCCGCTGTCGCAGCCAGAAAATAGTGCAACTAACACCAATAATAGAAAAATATTTCTCATGTTCAGTCTCCAATTAATACTTACAATTAATTATCATTTTCAATATTCACGAACCAACAATATTTGCATTTGTTTTAGTGTTTTTCTCTATTATTTCTGGCGCGACAGAATTGTAACAAAGCGCCATCTGTATCAAATTTAGATAATCATATGGAAGGGTAGCAAGCAAGGTGCTAACAACAGGTCCGCCCTGTTGACCGAATATTCTACGCAGATACGGGTACACCTTGGATTTATCCTGATGCACCTGCAGATATTTTGTTATGAGCGACTTGATCGTTTCTTCATCTGTCTCACTGTCACGAACTGATAAGGCATAAATAATAAAGTTCTGTGCAGTTTTTGCTGTTTCTATGTCTGTATTCTGAATATTCCTGGCATCAGTCAGTGAAATATCATATTCCTTATTATAAAAAAATCCGGAATAGCGATTACCAAAATCTATCAACGAACCTAGTTCTATATCTGAGAATGAACCTTCAGCGATGCCATTTCTTAAATTCACATCTCGAATTGCAAGCAGTGGCAACTCCTGATTAACAAAGTCCACATAACTCAAACCAGGACGAACGGGGTATTTACGACAAAAATTCTCGATGGTTTCCTTAGTCAGTGAAATATCGCGAGTAATGTGTTCAGTAAAAACCTTCTTAAGCATCTTTGGGGGCAATATTTCGAGCAGTCTATAACTAACATCTCGGCTCACATTTACTGCACCATACTTTACTGGATCAGGAATCTTGCCTCCAAAAAACTTCTCAGAAATTATACTTGATATAGCCAAGCTTCCCAGGTCCTCGATATGTGCTTTAGAAAATATTTCCATATCGATGCCATACATATTCCATCTTGCTGCACAGTCAAGCTTCCAGCTTAACTTCCCTTTCACTTCATCAATCTGCTGAGTATGTGTTGTATCACATCGCTCACAGTTAAATTCAACATGGTCAGCACAGACCTTATTAATATGGGTAGCATCAATACAAGCACATTTTGGACACTGCACGCGAACAAGGTTTTTCATGGAGTATGACTCAAATCGCTCAGCTAGAAAACTTTGGATGTGCTCATAGTTTTCAAACGTTGTCTTGATGTAGTCTGCATAATGACCGGATTTATAGGACTTATATGTATCCAGAACGACCGGATGTATATCCAGACTTTTTAATCTCTGCGTCAAGGCATCAGCGAAATGTTCCGCATAACTGGCATGGCAGCCAAAGGGGTCAGGTATTTCTGCAATGGGTTGCCCACAATATTTCTTAAATTTCTGAATTAGCTTAGCATCTTTATTTACAGCCACTCTGAGTTGACGCTCGTTGAGTGGATCATAACTATCGTTAATAAGATAGAGAAC
>CAMYJP010000457.1 GCA_947258675.1 uncultured Desulfobulbaceae bacterium
GGCATAATAATTTTGCTTTTTGTTCATGGAATCTCAATTAATTACAACAGGTGGTGTCGTTTGGTCGTGTAATTGAATAAAGAAAGCAGACCGGACACCACAGCCATGATCAGAAAAATAAAGAAGATAAGTTTCAAGGCCGTTCCCTTCCCAAAAGAAACAAACTGGACAGTGAACATGGAAAAATAAAAGGCAAGGGCTAGAAAGACGCCGTGGCTACTTTTTATGATGCGCTGAATCATTGGTTTCTGACTACCCGCCATGTAGTATACTCTGCTGATGAGAAGACAGGGCAGAATAAGGAAGATGAAGAAGATGAGGTGCAGATATAATTTATCCATTACCAGCTTTCCTTTTGGACAAGTTGAAGTTGATCCTGACGAATCGATTCAGCGATAAAATCAGTTATAGGTTTCGGCCTGCTGCAGTCTGCTTTTGTATGCGTCAAAACGATAGGTAATGCAGAGAAGCAGCAGAAAGCAGCCATCCAATACAAACCACCACTGCGGTGCAACGTAATAAGTGCCAAATATTTGCGGAGAAGGATAGAGCAGTCGAATACCTCCTGAAATTCCATCTAAAACAAGATGTATGAAAGCACCAAATGGAATCCAGAACAAAAGCGATTTCCGCAATCCTTTCACACTGCAAAGAAGAAGGACTGTTAATGCCAAAGTTATCAGAGGGCCCCAGATGGTATGAAAAAGAGAATTGTGCCGAGCGCTCAGACTGATATGAATGTTGGTGAGATCGGGAAGGATACCTGCCAGGCCAGCTATAGATGCATATATCAGGAGAGATTTTCGCGTATCGTGCGAGATCAGACGGCGATTGCAAAAATAATACGAATAAAAGGGAATCGAATAATGGGTGACAATAAACATATCAGTTTTTTTCCGATAGACTTTTCACATATATATTCGCAAATAAGAAGAAGGGAAAGGTTTATTTTTCGGGCAGAAATGAATCACCAAGATCCCGACAGCTTCTGTTATCCTGCAATTTGTTCAACATTATTAATATAAAGAGAAGTCAATGGGCGACAGAACACCAACTCCAAAATTTTTTGATCACAGTAAATTTAATCATATTATTGAAAACATTACAGACGCAATGTCGGATACTGAATTAGAGGCTGCCTGCGAAGAAATAATCTTTGATATTCTAAAAAATTACGAGAATTACGAGATAATTAAAAAAGTTCCGGATTATTGGGGGAGACCCTTTGGGTTCCTTGGTTTTAAAACTGGCAGTCCATTTATTATTGAATTTAAAGGTGCACTGGATACGTTCATTTTTCCAGGTGAGTCTCAAAAACTCAGGCTTAAAGACATACTATCACGGGTTGACGGCCTGAACATTGCCCTTCTGCAGATCAAGCTTAATACAGGACAATACCGGTTGTTTTACGATAAAGATCTGGAGACTTTATTCCGCTGTAGAAGAGCCCCGGTGGAACCCCTGGTGGACTGGATTCAAAAGAAAATCCACGAACAAAGCTGATAAACGTTTTACTTTCCCTTAAACACTGGTTTTTCTTTTTCGATAAAGGCTTTTGTTCCTGTTCGAAAATCCTCCGTAGAAGCAGTAAGGCCGAAGTAATCTGCCCCAAGGAATGCTGATTCTTCAGTGGTCTGGTTCAGACCGCGGTGAATTGCTTCCCAGGTGAGTCTTACCGCAATAGATGATTGGCGGCTAATTTCCATAGCAAACTCCTGTGAAGCAGCCATTAAATTTTCAGGTGCAAAGATATTATTTACTAATCCAATACGATAGGCTTCCTCGCCATTAACGGTTTTACCGGTAAGTAATAGTTCTGCTGCTTTTCCTTTGCCGATCAATCGAGGTAATCTTGTAGTCCCTCCCCATCCTGCGATCGCACCAATACGGACTTCAGGGTGACCTAGTAGGGCATTAGATGATGCAAATCGTACAGCACAGGATTCTGCAAGTTCAAGTCCACCACCAAGAGCATAACCATTTATTGCAGCAATTACTGGTTTGCCTAACGTTTCGACACGTCTATAAACCTTAATCGCAAATCGGGCTAAATTCCTAACAGCCAACGGATCGGCTGCGTTGAGAAACTGAATATCAGCTCCCGCTGAGAAGGCGCTCTCGCCATTGCCGGTAATAATAACAGCATTGATACTATCAATATTTTGTATGTCTTCAAGCACCTTCAGCAGCTGTTGGAGCATTTCCATGTTGAGTGCGTTGAGTACAGCAGGTCTATTAAGCGTTATAATTCCAATATGTTTTTTTTCTTCAAACAGTATGAATTTTTCATCAGACATCATCTACTCCTTTTATTTTGGAATCCAGATAAAATACGCAATGACCATTGAAATTTTGTTGATTGTAACATTTTCCTAACCCACAAAAATAATACACATAATAAAAAATATGCTCCACAAATTTATGATAAACCACTCAGACTTGATTTTATCATATAACTTACCGATAGACTTGGTAGATCAATCTTATTCAGTTTTTCTGTGTTTTTACTTTCTGATTCTGAAATCAAGGAGTATAAATGCCTTAATGCCAATTTACTTTACAAGCATGAGAACTAGAGTTGTTGGTGCACTCTTTTACAATTAATGAAATGCCGC
>CAMYJP010000458.1 GCA_947258675.1 uncultured Desulfobulbaceae bacterium
GGGGTCGTCGGGTTCTTCGGCCACGGTCAGTTGCAATGTGATGTGGTCCCATTCGTTTAGTCTTACAATACTGCTTGGTTCATAGCAATGTTTAAAGTTTGCAGATTAATTTTAGGCTTGTTCATATGATTCAGTGGTACAATTCACTCAACTCTGCGTTGGGCGACTACATAATGATACAAAAAAAAACGATCATATCTTTAATTGTAGGCTTTATCGCTCCTCTTTATATAGGATCAATTATATTAGTGATAGCGTCTTCTCCAACTAATTATCGCATGTGGTTGATTGCACCTTTATTAATGTTTAGTCCCGATATTTTGATGCCTGCAATTTACTTTTTTGGGCTTCCAGCATTAATATATTCGATTACCACAACAATTCTTGGCCGGCATCATAGTTTATCGGTATATTCAAGAACAATTTGGGTCCGCGATTTTATGCTTCTTGGCTCTTTTACCGGAATGTTATCTCCGTTTATTTCGATATTATTCATATCAGGCTTTATATCAGAAACATCACGATATACTTATTTATCTCAAAAGCTTAATATGAGTTTTAAAATGAACCTACCATTCATTATCACTGGAACTATCTGTAGTCTTTTAATGATGCTAATATGGATTAACAAGAAAAAAACGCCCAACAAGTCAACGCACCGAATGCATGACAGCGGTGATGATTTTGGCTTTTAATAACATATGATATGCAAACTATCTTGATGCATGAAATTACGCTTCATGTCATGCATCGGTGGTCTTTGCGTTAGGCAACAACTATTGAAAAATAATGTATCCTTATCCCAGAATAAATAATAAATTTATCGGGGGTAAATATGCCAGTTAGAATTGAATATACAAAAGATGGAATAGGAGTTGTTTTATGCCACGAAGGCGACGTTACTTGTGAAGAATTGATTAACTCCATTTCTAACGTATATAGCGATGAAAGATACTTAAGATTGAAATATTGGATAGGAGACAGAACAGGCTGTACAAAGTTCTTGGCGGATGCGAACTGCTTACAAAGAATAGCAGATTTAAACAAGAAGGAGTCATTACGTAATCCTGGAATACTTTTAGCACTAGTATCTCCCAAAGATATACAATTTGGCATGTCAAGAATGTTTCAAACTATATCAGATGATAGTTTATTTCAAACAAAAATATTTAGAAATTTGGAAACCGCGAAAGAATGGATTCAGAAGGAATTAAAAAATGTCTAACAAGGCGCTGGAGATTGAACGAGTACCAGCGGTGACCTTTTTTGCTTGTGATGTTTTGTGTAGTGCAAATTAGTCTTTAGCCAGTTATTGTGCTACATGGTACTCGTCACTCAGCTTTGCGTTATATGTACAAAAATACATGAAAAGACCATTTATATTAAGTATCATTATTTTATATATAGTTTTTGTTACTTCAGGATGCAGCACAATAAGGAGCGCTAGAATTTTCGCTCCTTCATTATTCAAAACATCTGAAATTAAGAAAGACATTTATTTAGACATAGAAGCAACGGAAAAACAAGGAAAAGAATTGCTTGATTCTATAATTATAGCGGAAGAACGGCTAGTCAAATTTTACGGAGAACTGAAGACACAACCAAAAATAGTGGCATGTGCAACCGAAAATTGCTATAAGAAATTCGGAGGTGTCGGATCACGGGGGAAGAATTACGGAAATGCATCAATTCTATTGTCTCCAAGAGGGATAAACCCAGAAATAATTACACACGAGTGGTCGCATCGCGAACTCTATGATCGACTTGGGTTTTTCAATAGCAAAGAAATAGAATATTGGTTCAATGAAGGCTTGGCCGTATTTATAAGTGAAGATGAGAGATTTACTCACGATAAATGGGAGAGTGCAACTCAAGATGGCAAAAGTGCACCAGGGCTGGATGACATTAATACACTAAGAAAATGGATTAAGGAAAACCGAAAAAAAGAACATATTATGTCATATGGAACAGCTCGTGAAGAAGTAGCTCGCTGGATAGAAAAAGCTGGAATAGAAGGACTCAGAGAACTTATAAAAAGACTTAGCGAAGGAGATGATTTCTATACAGCGTATTTTGCAATAGCTAATATTGATTCAACATTTTTGAAGAGGAAAACATATAACCAGACAGTGCAGATGAAATCGAACCAGCGATGATGATTTTGCTCTCGATATTTATTGATGATTACAACGTCATTCTGTATGTTAACATTCTCAAGTGTTCGATTCACTGACTTTCACGTTATGTGTAAAAATAATATTAAAATAAATAATTTAGAAACTCACATAATGAGTGCTCTATTAAAGGGAGATGATCAGGTTTTAAATACGTTAAAGGGCCAATTCGATAATTCAAAAATCATAAAAAGAGAATTTTCTGGTTGTGGCTTTTTTATCCATTTTTTAATTTCTGAATCATGTCAGAAAGTCGCCTATCCAAATTTCGTTATTGACGACGTTTATCTTGAAATAGAAGGTACTGAGAATGGTGCTTCAGCAATGCTTTTCGTCCGAGACGGAATAATTGATTTTTTGGAAGTTGTGGCAATCACAGGAGATTGGCCAGAAAAGCCGATCCTGAAATCAATAAATTATTCTACTAAAAAGCCGAAGAG
>CAMYJP010000459.1 GCA_947258675.1 uncultured Desulfobulbaceae bacterium
CGACAGAATGCCGTTTTTCAATTGTATTTTGGCGCCGCTTGCGTTGACTTCATTGAAAAAGCGGTAACAGCCTTCGTATCTGACGTTAGCAGCATCAGCAAATATGCAGAAGCCGTTTACAGCAAGATTGAGATCAAAGTTATCCTTATTGACACCGGGCATTTCCACGGTTACCTGCAGTGCTTCGTGCTTGCAGTCATATCCATAGGTAACTTGAGGATTTTTTCTCAATTGTTCTACTTTGCTCTTCATTATCATCACTCCCTCCTGCGGTTTCTGGGACAAGCTCTTTTGTATTTTTAACAGCAAGAGGTGTGCCAAGAAATATTTTTCCGTCTAAGGTAATGTAATTAAAAGAAAAAATTTATTGGGTGGTCGTGGGTGGATCTACAGCTGGACTGTCAATTTTGTTTACATAATCAGTAGTTTCTTTTGAAAGGCTCGGTAGAATATGAATCTTATGTCGTGTAAACTTATTATGCGCTGTGTATAAAGAGTATGCACAGCGTGACAGGGTAAAATGTGGATGGCAAGGTTACGATGGCTGTTTAATAATTGGGATTCTTCCAGGAGGAAAACTTATGATGGAGATGGGGGAAGATATACGGAGAAAACCTCTGCAATATTCCCATGCCATTATATTTGAGATATCAGGCAATCATAAATTGTTTTCATCGGATAAGAGCTAAATATGATAATTATCGGGTCACTGTTCCTCTAATAAGGTCATTGCCGCAAGTGGCCGTGCCCCAGATAAAATCAAATGTCCCTGTAAAGCCTCTTAAAAGTTTTGTGTCAAAACTGAATGTATGGATAAAACCGGTCCCTTTTTGAGAAGGTTTAGTCTCCACCTTAAAGGTGTTTTTTGTCAAATCAGGACAATCCGGAACCAAGGCAACCGGTATTCTTTTTTCTTTATTTTGATCAAACGAATAGGCATAGCGCACATGGTTTTTATCGGTAATGTCGGATTCGTCGAAAAAATCAGCGGAAGTATCCCAGTGCCTTACTTTATAGAGACCGGGATCAATATTTACAGCAGTCGGGCTGTTTGATCCAAGTTGGCATCCATCATTGCCATTCATTTTGGCATGATCAAAAAGGACCAGTCCATACTCATGGAATCCATCCCGATCAACATCAATACCGAAATCGGCCCGGTAAACGTTATAGGTATGGCCATCCTCCATTGCTTCGTAGGTATCGTTGAAATTCGTGTGAATCTCAAAGGTCACGATGGAACCGTCGAAGTGGATATCAATCTTTTCAGTATCATAAATTTTTTTAGGGCCGACAGTGTCCTGCCAGACTTCGGGAGCAGGCAGGTTGTAATTGTTGTTCTGCGCTTTTTTCACATGATCTGCCGGACTGTCGATGACCATCTGGGTTTTGGCAAGGGCAGGATCGCTGCCCATGAATATCAGAATGCATCCGACCGCAAGAAATTTGATTGATTGTTTCATGATGAAATCCTCCTTTTAAGCATCGATTCCGGCATCTGGATGAGCCGCTATCACCTCTATGGAAAGCGGCCAGTCAAGATGATTGGATCGAACGCTTTCTTGGCACATGGAGATAATTTTCCGTAACAGCGGTTTTCATCGAGAACTCTATGCATTATTTGCGGATATGGCTAAATCATTTGTCAAAATGGCAGGTGGAAGCGGACTAATTTTTACAATTTGTTGATATTAATGCAATTTTAAAACTGGCACGGATCTGGCTATAGGTATTGTAAATCTGAAACAATCAATAAGGAGAATATCATGAAAGAAAATAACTTGAGAGCACAGGTTAAACAAAGAGCCGGAGCAAAGGAAGATGTAGGGGGTAATGTTTCGACAATGACCACGATGAGTTTTGCAGCGGGTGGATCAACGATCGGAATCTGGGCGCTGATCTGTTTTGTTGGAGCTCTGTTTACGAATGGTCCGGTATCTCTTGTGAAAGGTTTTGGTACGGCCATCTTTGGACTGTAAGGTAAGGTTTTAAAAACAGCTGGGAGCGGAAAAATGACTGATCAGATAAGCGGTAACGTACAAGCGCGGATTAAAGAAAGAGTACAGCAGCAGAGCGGAGTCGAGGAGTCATTCAAGCTCTCTGTTTCGATTGTCGGGGGAGTTTCTGCAGTGGCTGGCCTCTGGGCGGCAGTGGCATTGATCAGTGCGATGATTGAGGCAGGTGGTCTGTTTGAACTGGCCTCCCATTGGTTTGGAGCTGCGTTCGGCACCATGTGATTTTTCCATCCAGGTAAGAAGAGGGTGCGCTTGGGCTCCCTTTTGTTCTGTAAGGAATATTGCTGGAAGAAATCACTCTGATAACGATTTATTTTTTACTTTCCAGTTCTTTGATCGCCTTGAGGGATAAAGCGAGACCTTCATGATGATCAACCGCATCATCACTGAGAAATTTTACAAAAACGTCATTTGGTTCCGGCGGACTTAAAAGGTATCCCTGAAAATGGTCGCAGCCCAGTTCATGGAGATAATTCAGCTGCTCCACCTTTTCAACACCCTCGGCGATTACTTTCAGCTTAAGGCTTTTAGCCATGGCGATAATGGCCTTGGTGATTTCCTTATTGTCACTGCTTTCAAGCAGATCACCGATGAAATAGCTGAGCGATGAGTAACCGGTGCCAAAGTCATCCATGGCAATCTGAATTCCCTGTTCCACAAAACCTTCCATGACTTTCATGGTCTGGCTTGTGTGCTTCATGACCAGACTTTCGGTTATTTCAAGGACCAGATTACTGGCGTCGAGACCCGTGATCTGTAGGGTGTCGCGAACCCGCTCGTGAAGTTTGTCATCGTTAAATTGAACCGAAGATAGGTTGATGGCAACATGGAAAGATTCATGTCCTTTTTCAATCCATTCCCGGCACTGGAGGCAGGCGGCGCGAAGAACCCAATCACCAAGAGGGATAATGAGGCCCGTTTCCTCGGCAAGGGGAATAAATGAAAAAGGAGGCACAAGACCCTTGGTTGGATGATTCCAACGTATGAGCGCTTCCGCCCCTGTTATTCGACCGGTTCGAAGATCGATCTGAGGCTGGAAGTAGAGCATGAACTCCTCGTTGTCAATGCCTTTGCGAAGATCGTTCTCCAGGGTTAGTTTTTCCACTGCTGTGGAGTTCATTTTTGAAGTAAAGAATTTAAATGAGTTCTTGCCGGCTGATTTTGCGTTATAAACGGCTGTGTCTGCGTTTTTAATCAGCTCGTCGGCCCCTTTGCCGTCCACGGGAAACAGGGCAATGCCGATGG
>CAMYJP010000460.1 GCA_947258675.1 uncultured Desulfobulbaceae bacterium
CACTTAATGAAGCCAGACTTAAAACCTGCGCTGATGCAATATCGTACTCTCCGCCGTTCATCAGAATTTCCCCTTCCCGCATTATCTTCAGTGAGTTCTCAAGTGTAAGAATATTTTTTTGCGTGTAATAAGCAAGAATGTTTCTGAATTCACTCCGCCACAGGACGGGGGCCACCCAATCGGGATCTTTTATAAGGGCCTGTTCTGATTGCTGAGTCTTATCACTTGGAAGATATAAATAGGCAAGGATGTTAGTATCGACTACGATCATGGACGGCCGGTATTTTTCACTTTTGTGATGTCTTTTTCTTTAAATAGATGCGCGGGAGTTTTTTTGCGCAATACGCGTGCAGCTGCCAGAACTTTATCCGGATTTATCTTGCGGCTTCTAAGGGCCTTTTCAATGCACGTGATAATCTCACTATTTATGCTCCTTCGGTTTGACTTGGCTGATTGTTTGATCTGATCGTACAATGAATCGGGGATGTTTTTTAGAGTTATCGTCGCCATCTCGCCTCCTTTATGGTTCCAATATGGTTTCATTATGAAGGGTATAGGTGTTTTTGTCAAGGATTGAGGCTGTTGCTGCGTGAGGTAATGTCAAAAATCTTTCGAACGTATCCCGACTTCCACAATCCGCTCATGCGAAAAGGGGGGAGTATGGAATAAATGAGTGAACCCTGTGAAGTAGATTGTTATTTATCAAATTATGGAGGTTCAACCTCCATAATTGCTAGGGTGATATTGACTTCCGGGCCATATTTGATAGACTGAAATTAAGAGGTGACTATTAACGTGTTTAAAACGAAGCATTAAGCAGGCGGGGAAGGGAGTATGTTATGAGCGATGAATCAAAAAAGGCTTATATAGAAAAACTTGAGTCAAAGCTGAAGGAATGGACTTCCGACATTGATAAATTGAAAGCTAAAGCGGAAAGTTCGGAGGCCAAGTTCAAAGATGAATACCATAGAATATTAGATGACTTGCACCCGAGAATAGAAGAGGGCAAAAAAAGGATCCGGTCTTTAAAGGATTCGAGCAGTGAAACATGGGATGAGCTTAAGTTCGGAACCGAGAGCGTGTGGCACGATATAAAAGGGGCCATTGAAAAAGCATCATCGAAGTTTAAGCACTGATGGATTCCGGCTTTTTTTAAGCAGCTGATAGCTGAGCGCTGATTGCTTGCAGCTAAAGGAGGTTTATGTGTCCACACACAAGGTGACGGTTTTCAAACCATATCCATTTAAGGAAGGGGAAAAAATCAGGGTTGATGGGTCCCGGCGCGGGGGCGACTGGGAGGTTGTGGGAGTCAGTGAGAATAAAGTCACCCTGCGCTGTCCGGTCTCACATAAACAGTTTGAATGGGACATCTTTTGCTATAAAGTGGAGGAGGAAAATTCAGCCTGGCCTAAGGAACACTGATTAATAGGAATGAATATTCAGCACATTACGATAAACGGGGAAATATGCAGGGAGCTGTCAGACGTCTGTAGGAAGTAAGATTGGTGCTTCTCAGTTCTTTTTGAAAATCGTGATTTTATTGTTAATCAAAAATGTCATGATGTGCTGCATTAGCGTCAAAAAACCTTTAATTGCCGTACAGGATCCCATAGGTAACTCCTTGATAAATAAGGCAATAGCAAAAGGCATTGATTTTGCATAATAAGCCTTACTGAACAGGATGATCGTTTTGAAATGCTACAGAAATATTTTTTTCTGTCCGAAACAGTAATAAATCGTATAAAATTGTTGAAATAACAAAGGGGGTACAGAATGTTTAAGAAATGGAGTGGAGAGGCCGAGGAAATTTCTGTCGGCGGTAACGGGGACAGTTCGGACAATGTTACCAGTGATACTGCGGTGGAAACAGAGAAAAAGGCCGAGAGTAAACCGGCAGTGACCAGCCGTCCTGATTCGCCAAAACAATCTAATACTATACTTAAGGGAAGTAAGTTAATCGGAGATATTAATGTAACAAGCGATCTGGAAATAAGCGGAGATGTTGAAGGCAATATTAAATCGGAGCAGAATTCCAACATTGTATTAAGAGGTAAATGCAAAGGCAATATTGAAACCAGGGAAGGAAGCGTTAACATCGATGGTTCGCTGGAAGGCGGTAATATTACTGCAGGCAAGGACGTGACCATTTCCGGGAAGTTCTCCGGAGGTGAAGTGAAAGCCAAAAATAAAATTTATGTGAATGGTGAATTTGACGGTAAACTGGAGGCAAATGAAATCGAGATAGGATCTAATGCACTCGGCAAAGGGGAACTCCGTTACAAAGAATATATTTCAATCTCCAGAGGCGCAAAAATTGAGGCGCAAATCAGTCAGGTTCAGGCAGAGCTGAAGGCGGTAAAGGACACACCTGAAAAGAAAGTTGTGGAAATCAAACCTGAGAAAGGTGAGGCGAAGGTAGAAAGTAAATAGCGGACAGGGCCGGTTCTGCAGGTCATGACTTTTATATGCATGATGAGCTGTAAAAGTCAGGATTGGCAATTACAGTTAATATAAATACAATTGAGGGTTTTTGTTTTAAATGGGAGATGTGGCGCTGCCCCAAACCCCGGTTCATTTTCTTGCGCGGCCAAGAAAACGGAACCAAA
>CAMYJP010000461.1 GCA_947258675.1 uncultured Desulfobulbaceae bacterium
ACACCTGACTACTGATATCTGACAACAAATGATGTGGTGTTCGTACAATGGTATTGATGTAAAAAGGACGCACTTTTTTTAAAAAAGGTGAGAGATGAGAGGTGGCCCGGGATTTTTTAGTCCTTTCTGGCCCCTGACTACTATATACTGTCTACTGACTTCTGAATTTACAGTTTCTCAACTTCTGAGGCGCTTATCTTGAGGGCAACGCCCTGCTGAAGAACATCTACAGAAAGCACAAGCAGGTGCTTGTCGAGTTTCTTTACCAGAATGCCTTCAACGCCTGCAAGAGAACCTTTCGTGATCCTGACCTGCTCGCCTTCATTTAAATAAGGGTAGGGATCGAGTGCTTCCTTGTTTTCAACAAGTTTTTGCAGAGAAACAATCTGGTCATCAGGTATGGGGTCGGGATGACCCGGAACAGTACATATCATTCTCACAACACCGGCGACCTTTAATACATTCAACAGCCTGTCAGCCTCATTTGTGGTGTGAACAAACAAATATCCCGGAAATAAAGGGAATTCTACCTTCTTTTTTCTGTCTTTCCATTTACTGATACGTTCTACGGTTGGCAGAAAGGCTTCTATTCCTTTAAGTGTAAGTCTGTCATTAACCTTGGCCTCATGCCTGGACTTGACATGGACCGCGTACCATTCGGGATTTGGTTTGATTATCTCATTCATCTGCTCTTAACCTTATATATAAAATCATTTTTTCTGACATATTCATTAACTTTAATCCCTGCAGTCACTCCATTTTCAGCTTCATTTACCTGGCAATTCCTGATCTCGATCGAGCAAACTTCCTGATCAAAGTCTGTAACATGTCCTTTAATGTGGATACGATCGCCTGATTTGAGGGATTCAATTACGTCTATACTCGCCACATGAATTCTGCTGTAGTAATTTCTGACTCTTCCGGCGAGAATTTCCATCGTACGGATGATTACACTAATTAATTTATGATTACACAGATTGACTTAATAATGAGATTCTTATCTGCGAAATCTCTTTTTTTAATCTGTGCAATCAAGCATCTTACTAAGATGCTTCTTCACCCTTATCCTTGTATACTTCGATAATGCTTGTAACCTTGATTCCGGCGGCCTGTAAAGCCTTCTGGACATCCACTGCCTTTGCATCCTGAACTTTTAACATATAATTGGAATCCATTATAATGCCCTCCTGATAAGATATTAAACATTATTAAATTTATATGAAATTCTCCCATATGTCAAAAAAACATATAAAGACAGTAGGTAGTAGCTGGTAGTTCCCCTCATTCAATCAACTAATTCCGACAGAGGCACTACTTTGATTTCATTATTGCCGTCCAAAGTTTCCTGCAGAAATTGGAATGTATTTCTTCTTGGGTGTGCAAGGGTTATTGCATAGCCTTCTTTTTTTGCAATTTTCAGAACTCTTTTCCATTGTTTTGCTATTTCATTAATATCGTCTTTATTATCAAGAAATACGTCACGCCTCAAGGCTCTGGTTCCAGAAGATTTTGCAACTTGATATCCAATGGTATCAGGGCTGGTTACACTGTCCAGAAAAAACAGGTCATGTTCCTTTAACACAGCAATCACTGTGCCCATGGCTCGTTTATCCTGCGTGAATTTTGATCCCATATGACTGCTGGCCCCCTTTATAAAAGGCATGGAGGTAATGCTTTTTTCAAGGGACTCTATAATTTCACTGTTTGACATATATAAATAAAGACCGCCTTTGCCCAGTTTCATTTCTCTGGTAGCCTCCATCGGTATATGGAGAATGACATCATACCCCCTTCGATGGGCCTCCTCTGCTGTCCATTTCGAATATGCCTGAAGGGGGAGAACAGAAAAAGTGAAAGGCTGTTTCATCTTAAATAATGTCATTACCCTTTTTTTGCTGGGTCCGAGATCATCGATAACAATCGCGACTTTTGGCAGTCTGGCCGGTGCAGGCAGATCAGGAACAGATGTTGGGACCTTTTTTTCTGTTTTAAATAGTTTGAGTAATCCGGACGGGGCTTTTTCCTTGCCTGATTCCCTGTAAAGAAAAAAAATGCCGGCCAGAACCAGCAGCAGAATTAAAATTATGTGCCTGCTGTGTTTAATCTTTTTTTTAACACGCCGTTTTCTTGGGGGCATATAATTCGTGATCCGTTCCTGCTGTCCGTAAACAGACGGCTAGCGGACAACGAAAAACGGTTTATGGCTTTATTGGCTCATATCAAACACTTCAGCACCATCAGGTATCTGAAAACTGAAAAGATCATCTTTCAGGCCAGAATTAGTCATGATGCTATTCAGTTCAATCATGATGATATTGCCGTACGTGTCCAGAATGGTGAACATTTTTATGGGGAAGTCTTTTTTTGATGTTTCCATGATAACTGATTTAATATGACCGATTTTCTTCTTGGGCAACAGCTGTAAAGCATTGTCCTCAGGCATGGAGACATTAAAATCATTCCGTATGTTATCAAAACTCTCCAGCATGGCAATCGGGACCTGACTGTACGATTCTTCACTGAATTCAGTTCTGATTACCTGGTTTTGGGATTTCTTATAAATAAATGTTTCCTTGTCATTAATTACAACTTTCTCATCTCTTGA
>CAMYJP010000462.1 GCA_947258675.1 uncultured Desulfobulbaceae bacterium
TGAAAACTAATTTGTGTAACTATCTGAAAAAAATGACTTTCCGGATGGACACTAATTGGTTTCCACCTGGGAACGGTTCTTTTCAAAAAACTCGGTGTCGATCTTAAGAATTGCTTGTGTAACATATTCATATTAGAATCCACTCATTTTTTTGATCTCCTGGATATTTTTGAAAGTTTCATACTTCCGAATTGGCTGCAACTTTATGTAATCTGTTCGGATAGAAAGAGTTCCCAGCCGGACACTAAGTTGAATTTTTCACTTTCAGGTGAAAATTGAATAAGGAAAATAATCATGGGAAAAACAGTAGCAGAAAAAATTTTAGAAACACACCTCGTTGAGGGAAACTTGCAAAAAGGGGAAGAAATCGCCATACACATTGACCAGACATTGACTCAGGACGCAACCGGTACAATGGCGTATCTTGAATTCGAAGCAACCGGCATCCCCAGGGTGCAGACTGAAGTATCTGTTTGTTATGTGGATCATAATCTGGTTCAATCCGATTTTAGGAATGCTGATGATCATCGATTTCTGCAATCTGTTGCCAGAAAATACGGTCTCTATTTTTCACCGCCGGGGAATGGTATTTCGCACCAGATACATCTCGAACGGTTTGGAGCTCCTGGCAAAACATTATTAGGTTCAGATAGCCACACTCCAACAGGTGGCGGTTTGGGGATGATTGCAATTGGCGCCGGTGGATTAGACGTTGCCATGGCGATGGCTGGGAAGTCTTTTTATCTTATCATGCCGCAAATTTATGGTGTGAAACTGAGCGGCAAATTACCTGCCTGGGTATCTGCCAGAGATATCCTTCTGGAAATTCTCCGGCGCCTGTCAGTTAAAGGTGGTGTAGGATATATTATGGAGTACTTCGGCCCTGGTGTCAAAGAACTATCGGTAACGGACCGGGCAGCCATTACCAATTTTGGTGCAGAACTTGGAGCCACAACATCTGTCTTTCCATCGGATGAAAATACAAAAAGATTTTTAATGAGCCAGGGACGTGGAGATCTATGGAATGAATTGATTGCCGATAACGATGCGGAATATGATGAGGTTTTAGAGATTGATATGTCCTCTCTTGAACCGCTGATTGCCTGTCCTACCTCACCGGACAATGTAGTGAAGGTTAAGGACGTTGCTGACAGACCTGTAGCGCAGGTACTTGTTGGCTCCTGCTCCAATTCTTCGCTAAGAGATTTGATGATCGTCGCCAGTATATTGGAAAAAGAGGAAATTCATCCGGACGTAAGCTTTGAGATTAATCCCGGTAGCAGACAGGTGCTGGAAAATCTAGCTGCCCATGGAGATATGCTGACTCTGATAAAATCGGGCGCAAGGATCCATCAGGCTGGCTGTCTTGGATGCATAGGTATGGGACAGGCTCCTGCCACGAACACTATTTCATTAAGGACTTTTCCTAGAAATTTTCCAGGAAGAAGCGGAACTGTTGATGATCAGGTCTATCTTTGCAGTCCGGAAGTAGCCGTTGCTGCTGCTGTTAAGGGAAGGATTACCGACCCGCGCGACTTGGGGGATTATCCGCAAATTACCTTACCGGACAATTATCTGCTTGGTGATCAAAGACTTGAAAAACCTTTGCAGATCGGCAAACATATTGAAATTATCCGCGGCCCGAACATTGCTCCATTTCCCGATTTTGATGCTCTCCCTGAAGACTGGTATGGAAAAGTTCTTTTAAGAGTGGGGGATAATATTACTACTGACCATATCATGCCTGCCGGAGCAAAAATTCTGCCTCTTAGAAGTAATATACCGGCAATTAGTGAGTATGTATTTCATTCTGTAGATGAACAATTCTTGCAAAGAGCTAGAGAAACGGTTTTAAACAAAACTGGAGGTATGGTGGTAGGTGGTGAAAACTACGGCCAAGGGTCTTCACGGGAACACGCTGCTTTGGCTCCGAGGTATCTGGGAATCAGAGTAAAGCTGGTAAAGAGTTTTGCCAGAATTCATAAGGCAAATCTTATTAATTTCGGGATTATACCGCTAACCTTTATCAATCCCGAGGATTATGAAACAATTGCCATGGGATCTGAAGTGTTTATCCCGGGCCTGCAAAACCTTGTAAGATCGGGAGCAGAAACCCTCACGCTGCAGATTGATGGACGAGATTGCACCGTTCGACTAGAGGTATCTGAAAGACATAGGAAAATTCTGCTTGCAGGAAGCCTATTAAATTTAGCCAGGGAAAGTTAAAATTTTTGTACTCTTGACAAAAATAGTACAAAGAATTGAATTTGTTTTACGATATGAAAAATAAATTCAATTTTCACAATGTATATAATTTCAAAGAGATAGATTGTTTTTTAAAATAAATGAATGTTTGGCACATGCTTTGCTATAATTACAGGTAAGAGAATTAACTCTTATCTCCTTTCTCCTAAAAAGGCTGACTTTGTCCCCCAAAGTCAGCCTTTTTCTTTTTGTGTCAATATGTTATCCATCATATCAAGCGAAACATATCATAAAATTCGTAAATCCACCGAAAGGCGGCATATGGCACAAGTTGTTTGTTATTTGGCTCTTGTGGCCAATAAAAAGACTGTTAGCCTGGATTATTCAG
>CAMYJP010000463.1 GCA_947258675.1 uncultured Desulfobulbaceae bacterium
AGAAGGCAACCGGCAGAATGGATTCTGCCGTTATAGACAACAACACTCCCGTCATGCATTGGTGATGCCGGAAGGAAAATTGATATAAGCATTTCCCGGGTCAATTTGTCATCAATGGAGTGTCCGGATTCAATATAATCACTAAGTCCGGTTTCCCGCTCAATTGCAATGATCGCACCGATACGTTTTCTGGCTAAATGGGAAGCAGCCTTAATGATCTCGTTCAAGTCTTTGGTAACCAGGTCGTGCTGTTTTTGAAATGGAGTTTTGCCGACCTGTGTCAGCACTCTTCTGATATCGCGTTGAAAAACAATGATGACAATGAGAAAAATGGAACTGAGGAACGTCCTGAGAAGCCAGTTCAGCGTAAGAAGATCAAGTTCTCGTGAGATAAAATAGATTATGATGATGACCACGATGCCGAGAAGCATCTGAACAGCCCTTGTTCCACGTATCAGGAGGATTATACGATAAATTATGACACTGACAATCAGTATGTCTATGATATCCTGCCATCTGAGTGCGCTGAGGAAATTGATCATGAAAATCTCTTCCGAGTGACCTGTATCTATCTATTTTGAATAAATTTATTTAAATTTAGCACGTTACAGTCAAATTGAACAGAGAAAATAAAAGAAATTCCCAAAAAAGAACAAGTAGAATAGATTTATTGAGTTTGCATTCATTCTGGAGTATCAAAACTGCTTATAAATTATATGGACCGGGCAAAAATGAATCATGGCTGAAGACAGTTTCGGTGAGATAAAAATAGACAAAGATCCTCTTCCTGCAGAGAACGGGCCAGATTTTCCTCTGATGGAGGAAAAAGATCGTGTACACGAAGAACCGGTCTCACAGCATGAAATTGTTTCACCTGAGGCAAAGGATCGAACTGTCAGGCACGGTTATTCCAGAAGAACAGAGCTTGGCGTATCATTACTCTCGCGCAAGATCGTTCTATTTTTGTCCGTTGTTCCGTTGTTTTTGCTGTTATATGGAGTAGCAGGTTATTTTCTTGTTCCTGTACTCATTAAGAATCAGATGATCTCAGGTCTAAGCCGGAAATTTGACCGCCCCATCGAAACCGGCAGGATCGTTTTCTCTCCCTTCACCCTTGATCTCCATGTAAATGCAGTGCAGGTTGGTCCTGTTGAGGGAGTGAATGAAAATAAAGAGTTTTTGGTAATCAATGCGGCTCGTTTTAAATTTTCATTCCGTCGAATCGTTCAAGGTAAGTTGTTATGCCGAAAAGCGCTTCTTGAAGGGATCTCGCTGAATCTTGTCCGGGATGTGAATACTCAATTTGATCTGAAAACTGTATCAGAAGTATTTCTTTCCCAAAATTCTGATAAGGAAGTTGAATATTGGCCATCCTGGCTTTATTTAGATGAAGTGCATATATCAGAAGGTACGGTTCGCGTTGATGATCGTTTGGCTGGTAGAGTTTTCTCGATCGAGCAGATTGAATTTTATCTCCCTTCAGCCGATACCAGGGAAAAGGATATGACCGCTTTGCCAAGACTTACGGCAGCTATTGATTCAAGTCCTTTTGAGATCAATTCCGTACGGTTCAAGGATCAATCCGGTGCATGGAGAACAGGGTTCAGTTTTGAATTCAACAAATTGATTGTCAGCAATTTCAAGGAGTTGCTTCCTTTCCCTGTCACCGGTATGCGGTTAACGGAAGGTGAGGCTGATATTTCCCTAGATATAATCCTTCCGGAGAATCAGTACGGACCTGAACAGATCGTTATCGAAGGCAATGCTGATCTCAAGGCAATCCGGTGGCACGATCCCGAGACAAAGAGTACACTTGTTTTACCCGATGGCAGGGTTGTATATCAATTTTTACCAGCAGAGAAGCATATCCGCCTGACCAGTGTTGAATTCAACCACCCTGAAATGCATGTGAACGTTGCCTCGGGATCACATGGCAATGAATCCTTTGCAACGTTTGTTTACCTTCAATCCATCCTGAAAAAATTCTCTAACTCTGACCAGATCATAGGAATTGAGAATTTTCTCTGGAACAACGGTACAGTTACACTGCCAAAGGGTACATCTTCCGGAACCGGATTGGTTTGGAATGATGTTTCTATCAGGCTCAGTAATATTACAACCAAAGGGTATCGCAGAATGAAGAACTCCGGGGGAACTCCTGCCGGGTATACATTCTCAGCCAAAGATATTTCCGCAAAACAGGCCGTACATTTCAATTCCAACGGTCAGGTCAATGCGGAAAATGTGATAACAGGTACAGTGAACAGTGAGGGGGTTGACCTGAAACGATACTCTTCATTGCTGCCCGTATCACAGGTTGGATTTACTAAGGGCATTGCCGACATATCATTTCAATACGAGTATGCAGGTACAGGCATTCCCGTATCGGGCAGTGGAGAAGATCGTAATAAAATCTATGACGGTACGTTGGCAATTAAAGGATTTACACTTAACAGAGGTAAAAAAGAAGCTGCTGCCGGCAACAGAATCGAATGTCGCAATTTTCATTTTGACATGAAGTCCGCAAGAGTAGTTTGTGACCGTCTTTTCCTGGATAAAGCTAAAATTATTACAGCTGCTATTTTCGAGGAT
>CAMYJP010000464.1 GCA_947258675.1 uncultured Desulfobulbaceae bacterium
TTGTACCAAATTTACATAAACCAAATTCCAAAGTTCAAAATATCAAAACAAGTTACTATTGCTGAAGCTGAAGACTCGCTAACACTTAAAGCTTACGATGAAAACACATAACAAATCGCTACCTTTAGGCTAAAAAAGTCAAGCTTCTCCTGAAGCGCAGAAATTATTCGATATTCGCTCCTCCAAGTCCGGTAAATCCGTTTCCGACTGGCAATCCTACCGACACAGGCCCTTGGGTGTTGTGCTCCAGGGCAATCATACTTTATCGGCCATGTCGGGAACTCCCGGCCCCAGTGACTGATTGTGAACAAGGTAATCCTGCCTTTGGCAGGTCACAAGCGATTTGCGGTCATCTTGGGGGCCGGGCGTTCACCGGACCTGTTGCATTTATTTCTATCTTGTTCTATGCCGCCTGCGACAGTTTCATATACTGCGTCCGGCAGGTAAAAAACCGCTTCTCGTCAAAGGCTTCTCCTGACTTGGACCAACCGTATATCTTCTTAAGCAGCTTTCTTGCTACTATGGTCATGACCACATTGCCCGGTCTTTTCTCACTCTCCTTCTTGTGGTGATACGCAGGGCCGTAAAGAGACTTTTTTCTCACCAATGGCAAGGCAATCTCATGCAGAACCTTGCGCAACAACGGCCTGCCCTTCTTGGTGATCTTGTTCTGACCCTCGAACTTGCCGCTTTGCCGCATGCGGATATTCAGGCCTCCATACCGCATGAGTTTGCGCCAGTGATTAAAATCACCAAGGGGTCCGGTCTCGGCAATAAGCCTGGCCATATTCTTATCAGAAACAACATGGGGAGTTGATGGCGGGATATCGGGATCTTTCTCACGGAGCCGAGTCAGAATTCCCTTCATTTCAATTACAATCTCTTCCTTTCTTTTTTCCTGCCTCAAAAAATCCTCCATCAGCCAGTAAAGATGATGTTCAAGCTTTTCCACGTAGCCGGACGGCTGTTCATTTAATACCGAACTCTGTGCATCCCCCCACAACCGTTCCAGGGTCTTTGTTCTGATCCTGGGAACCGCCGTCTTCATGCGCCGGCAGAATATATCAAAACCATCCTCCACAATCCGGTACGGGTTACAACCGTAGTTTTCCACCAGGGCCATGCCTGAATTACTGTAGAAAAAATCCTTTTTAAATGAATAGTCACAGAACAACTCCACCAGAAGATCGCTCAGGCGGCACCGAAGACGTGTCATGGAAACGTCAATTTCGTCGTATATCTTGTGCAGCTTTCTGAGCATCAGATACTCTTCGTTAAGCAGGCGGAAACGGAGCACCTTATTCAACCTGCCCAGAGTACCAATCACCCGGGGATCCTTCTTGTCTGTCTTGCCGGTATCATTGGTCTCAACAACCCGGAACTTCGACACCGCCTCCGCATTCACATAGCAGGTGAGAAAACCCAGCCGCCTCGCTGTGCGGAACAAACAGTTCTGATACTGACCGGTCGGTTCACAGAGTATGCGAAGGGTTGTACGACCATGCTTTACAGCCACCTCATGATAGGACCGCAATTTTTTCCCTATTTCCGATGTCCGATTCCGGCACTCATCGCTATACTCAATGCCTTCAACCTCGAAATAAAAACAAAGCGTTTCCTTATGAACATCTACGGCAATATCCAGTACATTTTTTAGATTGATTTTCTCTGCTCTCCGTGTAATTTTCATTTTAGCTTCTCCTTTTTGTTGTTAGATAGTATCGGCTTATGGTTCTAAAAAATCATATTGTACATCAGCAGCTTTAAGGAGAAGCTATTTAGGTTAATTAAATGTTTCACCAAATAGTATGTGAAGACGACGCGCTGAAACAGCGAGCGTCTTAGCTCAAACGTTCTGCAGATAAGAAAATGTCCATGAACAATAAGATATTTGAGAAGACTAAAAATGCTCAATTAACTGAAGGTGAATCCATGAATCAACTATCTATCTTGGATCATTTAGATAAAGTAAATAAGGCAATCAAGAGCTCATCAAATGTCGATCAAGTTATCGATAACATCCTTGAAGAAGTTTTTACCATTTTTGGCTGTGATCGGGCTTGGCTTTTCTATCCTTGTGATCCTGACACCTTAACAATTCAAGTTCTTGCTGAAAAATTCAAAGATGAATATCCAGGTGCTTTCATCTTAGGAAAAAATATTCCAATTAATGAAGGTGCTGCTGAAACTATACGAAAAGCCATTTCTTCAGACTCTCCAGTTACTTTTGGCCCTGGCTCTGACAACGAAATTGATGAAGTTACTGCTCAGTACTCTGTGCTTTCTCAAATTATGATAACTATTCGTCCACAAACTGGCAAACACTGGATGCTTGGAATGCATCAATGTTCATATGCTCGTGTCTGGGACCATCATGAACAGTTACTTTTCAAGGAAATTGGCTACAGAATAGTAGAAAGTTTAAATAATTCTCTCTTGATGAAAGAACTGAAAGAGTCAGAACTGCTATATAAGCAATTCTTTACGACAGTCCCCAATGGGTGGGCATATCATAAAGTAATCGTTGACCAAGAGAACAAACCGATCGATTATATTTTTCTTAAAGTTAATGATGCTTTTGAGA
>CAMYJP010000465.1 GCA_947258675.1 uncultured Desulfobulbaceae bacterium
TTCAACATTCGATGTTGGAAGTTCGATGTTCGATGTTTAATTTTTTTAGTATGGGTGACCCCACGGATATCCCAGATGATCATCTATGATTTCCTCGATAAAACGTTCCCTTCCTATTATTTTGTCCAATAAAAACATATAATGTCCCTAAGTAAAAAATTCGGGGATTTGTGTCCGGCTTATTCCTTTGTTCAACAAGTTTTTGGATAAGTAATGTTCTCCCGATTTTCTGCATGATTGTCTTTTAAATGACTTTCCAGAAAATTTAACCAATTTATTTTATAAGGACAAAAAGATATGAGTTCATTTGATGATTTCAAATTACTTCTTTCTCTTCAAGAGACACTTCGTGATAAGGGACTAGTTACGCCTACTGAGATTCAAAATCTTACTTTACCTGAATTACTTGATGGATTCTCAGTAGCTGGTGTTGCAGAGACGGGAAGCGGAAAGACACTGGCCTATGTGTTACCCATTCTTCATGGGCTAAAAACTTTGGAAAATGAGGGTCAACCCATCAGTATTGCCAGGCAACCTCGTGCTCTGGTTATTGTTCCCACGAGAGAACTGGGAGAGCAGGTGGCAAAAGTGTTTAAAATCTTTACCCATGAAACACGACTACGTGTTCGATCTGCACTTGGCGGTACAACCCTGGATGAGTCAAAGAAAAATATTGCCGGATCTTTTGAAGTGCTTGTTGCCACACCTGGCCGCATATTGAAACTTCTTGAGCGGGGCCTTAGGTTAATTGATGTACGCATAATTGTATTTGATGAGGCAGATCAAATGTTAGATCAGGGTTTTCTTCCAAATGCAAACACCATCAGGAAGGCTTGTCCGACCGATCTGCAAATGGCTATGTTCTCTGCAACTATTTCACCAATTGTGCAAAAACTCATGACCACACTATTTTCTGGAGTTCAGGTGATTAAAAGTAAAGGAAGCCATCGGATTGTCCCTACTCTCACTACCAGGAATGAGTCAGTGATTCATGGTAAGCGTTTTCCTCTTCTTGAAATAATACTTGAAAAAGGAGTAAAAGGAGGAATGCTGATCTTCACCAACACGAGAGAACAATGCGATAAACTGGCAGCGCAACTTTGGAAGAAGAAGTATAAGTGTGCAATATTTCGCGGTGAAATGGACAAAAAGGAGCGTAGAGCGAACCTTAAACAGTTTAGGGATGGAAAAATAGACATACTCATTTCAACTGATCTTGCATCACGAGGACTTGACCTTGAGCATGTTGAATGTGTTATCAACTATCATCTGCCTAAAGAAATGGAGAATTATATTCATAGGGTCGGAAGAACTGCCCGTGCCGGCAGACCTGGTCTGGTGGTAAATTTTGTAACTGACCGAGACAAAAAACTGATTAATAGTTTAGGTAGTATCAAGGCAAGTCGTTAAGTAAATAGTCCGAACGAGCATAAATGTTCCAGTTGAGCGTTCCCATTATTTTGGATCACTCATGGAAGGGGACGGAGGTAACTTATTGAAACAATCCTTTTATGATCTAAATCATTCAGATTTAGAAATGGTTCTGAGTCAGAATGACTTACACCACTCAGCAGCGGCTTTTCTTTTTAATTGGCATTATAAGAAAAAAGAAAATGCTCAATGCTATGAGAATATTGCAAAAAGTTCATTGGCCTTTTTCCAAAATAATTTCGACTTTTCCCTACCCGAAATCGATACGGTCCATGAGTCAAAAGATCAAACAGTAAAATTTCTTTTTAAGCTTAAAGACAATCACACAATTGAAACCGTCCTGATCCCGTTTCATAATAAATATTCTATTTGCCTTTCATCACAGGTTGGCTGTGCAATGAATTGTTCTTTTTGTTTTACCGGGAAACAAGGACTTAAAAGAAATTTGACTACAAGTGAAATTGTTGGCCAGTTTCTACAGGCCTGGCGTTGGTTAGCGAAACATAGGCCTGGAGAAGAGAGAATTTTAAATATTGTTTTTATGGGACAAGGCGAACCTTTACATAATTTTGATGCTGTCAAAAAAGCGTGCGAAATATTCTTATCTAAACACGGGACTTCCATTGGTGTTCAAAAAATTACTATTTCAACGGCTGGTTATATTCCTGGACTTAAAAGATGGAGCCGGGAAATTCCCGGAGTGAACCTTGCGTTCTCTCTTCATTCACCCTTTGAAGAAAAGAGAAATGAACTTATTCCCATTAATAAAAAATATCCACTAGATGAAGTGTTGACCTGTATTGATGAGATACCTTTAAAGAAAAAACAATTTATTACCTATGAATATCTTCTGATAAAAGATTTTAATGATTCTGAAGATGATGCTGAAAAATTGGGAACGATACTGGCTGGTAAAAGTGCCTATATACACTTAATTCCTTTTAACTCATTCCCAGGATCACATTACAATCGTCCGAATGTGGATAAAATTGAAAAGTTTAAAGAAGTTTTAGATACTTTTAAAATTCCGACTTTAATAAGAAGTGCTAAAGGCGATGATGTATTAGCAGCATGTGGACAACTCAATTCTAAAGATTAAATTTCTTTTCCGTAGGGGCAGGCCCCCGTGCCTGCCCTGTTGTTAGGCCT
>CAMYJP010000466.1 GCA_947258675.1 uncultured Desulfobulbaceae bacterium
TACTCCCTAAACTTACAATTGAAAAGGCCCAATACTAGAGAAGACATTATGCATCATCCCAGCCAAATCCAATTTTTTTTTCGAATTAATCGCGATAAATGATGAGCGTATACCAGCATCAATTCTACAAAGATAGACATGATCTGATTGCAGCCGTTCAAATATCGTCTTAAAATATGGATAGGGAAAATCAATAGCGAGTATATTTATCGCAGTCCTGCTTGAACTCCTCGATGTTTTTCTCTGTGAGTGTCGGTGAGATTTCGGGGATTATTTTCATGAACGTTTCCGTTGTGACAAGGCAATTCCCTTCTTCCTCATATTCCCTTTCAAAGGTAATTTGCCTAACCTTCTGAAAAAGATATTCGATATCAGCAGGTGTAAATAGTGAGATCATGGAGACGATTTTATTCACATCAATCTCTCCTCGATTGGTATTCGAGAGGTGATATTCGAAAATGGTTCTTCGACCTTGAGAGTCTAGTCCTCCCACTGGAATGATGCAGTCAAATCGTCCAGGCCGCAATAAGGCGGAATCCAGTTGTCGAATATAATTGGTCGCGCAAATCAAAAGATTTTGTTTATTTTGTTTTTTTAAAAGGGGCACTTGTTTCAGGAATTCATTCGTAATTGATTTGTCGATTCTGGATGCTGAATCTCGGCTACTTGCAATTTCCTCAAACTCATCAATAAAAAGGACAACGTCATCCAACTCGCTAACCTTTTCCAATACCCTTTTTAAATTCGTGCCAAGGCGGTCTTGCCCCTCGGCCATCAAATCGCTGGGGCTGATCTCGACATACCACCACTGAAGCACCCCTGCAATGGCTCGGACAAAATGGGTCTTGCCGGTCCCGGGAGGGCCAAAAAAAATAAGTGTCCGAGGCGGTATTACTCCATGCTTGCGAGCAAGATCCGCCGCCGTTAAAGGCAGTATTATTCTCTTATTAACGATTTTTTTCGGCGGTTGAGATTCGGCGATAGTTTTCCAGACCGCTTTGTCGATCATCCTGGCGCCCAATTTCTTAAGAAATTGAATCTTTTCCGAATCATGTGATTGCTGATCCATGGGCTCGATGTTTTCAACAAAATCCTTGCACGCAACCTTGGTTCCCACATCTCGGCCAAGTTTTTCAGACAAGACCCATTTATGCTGTACAATTTTTTGCCACAGTTCTTCCGCCCCCTGGGGTGCAACCTGATGGCCGCTGCACTGCAAAATCAAAGAAGTACATTCTTCAGGCGTGGGGATATCATTTATAATTTCCATATAGTTGCCTTTTAGTTAATTTTTCTTGAAAATAGTGTGAACATTTTATAATCCCAATATTGGAGCAGACAACTTCCGGCTTCGTCACAAGACATTCATTGCGTAAATGATTGCTGCACTGTTGACAGAGCGTGGAACTGCTTTTCTCCATACTTGTTTGCTTAGTTTCTAGATTTTTCTGCATATATGTCTCCATCCTAAATATCCATTATTGTTCGAACCTTTTAGTTTCAATTCACACAGATTTTGTGAGGTCAGTTCTCTCAAGGGGGGAATTGTTTTTCACAACACTCAAGACCGCAGGAAAAGATCAGATCAACTTTTCTGTCACGGATTCAGTGCAACCAAGGAGGTTTTGCTGTCGGAGTAATAATGATTTCGGAGTCCGTTTCGGCCTGTTGAAAAAGGAAGCACCCAAAACTCTATACGGAATATTCCTTTCTAAATGATAAGCAAAAGCTTCAACGGCTGTGTAGCCTGACAAAACATGAGGTATTTCGTGGAGAGAAACACTAAAGTATATGCTTTACACATTGGTAAATGGTTTGGCAACAATACTACGTTTTTTTATTTTTACGACATAAAAATTATTTAACTTGCCCTCATGCAGATAATGAATTTGGGTCTTGCAATACAATATTTTTTTGCTTTTTTAACAGCTATACTCACCTTAGTGTATTGTACACCGGCAGCCTTTGCTATCTGCTTAAGAGTATAAGCATATTCAAGATGGGCTTTTACCATCCTTTTGTTACGCTCTGTCTTGTCGTTAATGCCTTGAAATAAATTGTCTAATGAAGGACGCCCAGGATAGCGTTGTTCTTTAGGAATTTCGCCAACTTCTTTTTTATTTTCAAGCTGACTCTGTATTCTCGTTATAAACTGAGTACTGCCGAAAAATATCTACCCTGCAATTGCTGCCAAGGGCTCTTGGTGGTCAATCCATCATTAACAAAAGTAATATAGCGTTTTTGAGCTTTGGCTTTCTTGCTTGAGAATTGTCCTAAAATCCATTCGGCAGTAAAAAAACCATCCGAATTTTTCTACCCACAGTTACTTGATAACTGCTCCATTCGTATTGTTCCGGTCGTTTAACTATCCCTGCCTTTACAAGATTTAAGACAATGTACCGGCATAACTCCAGAAGGTGAGATCCTTTCTCTATTAATATGGATTTATATCTTCCCTGGAATATATGGCCGGAGAAAACAATGATATGGGGTATGACCAAGACAACTAGCTGATATTATACATACAAAGTCAATATTTATGGGTGGTTTTTGCCTCAAACGGCTCTTCTTGACGCCGA
>CAMYJP010000467.1 GCA_947258675.1 uncultured Desulfobulbaceae bacterium
CCATTAGTTGAAGAAACTGGAGAAAAAACACCTCGAAGATGTACTCTCTCACTATCTGCAACAGACAATTAACTGCCTTCGTAATGAGCAATTTGCCCGGAAAGAACTGAGATGATTGCCGCTCTCTCTTTCTCATCTTTTATGGATTGCAGTAAATTAAAGCCTATAATTTTCTCTACGCTAGTGCCGATAATATCCGCTAATTTATCATTACACGCAGTGATAATACCTTCTTTATTTATATGCAGAATTCCTAATGGCGAATGTTCAAAGATTCCGCGGTATTTTTCTTCAGCTTCTTTTAATTCAGCTTCTGCCTTCTTGCGAGCAGTGATATCTGTACAAACACCCCCTACTGCATGCACTTTACCTTCACTGTCAAAAAGAGGAAACTTTGAAGTCATAAATGATTGCACTCCGTCAGGCAGATTAATGGTCTCCTCGAATTCGATTAATGTCTGACGATTGACAACTTCCTCATCTTGTGAGCGAAAAAGTTGTGCTACCGGCTCTGAAAAGATATCAAAATCATCTTTACCCTCTACATTATTATAGTCAGCATGAGCAAGAAGCCCCAGCTGACGATTCATAAAGATGTATTTATAATCGGCTTTTTTTAAAAATATAGGTATGTTGGTATTATTAAGGAAAGCCTCCAGATACATCTGGTTTAATTGACTAGAACCGTTTCGATTTTTATGATCAGCGAGCTGCTTCTCTAGGGTCTGCAAACGTTTCTCAAGCTCTTCGTATGTCGGTTTAAATGCCATTTCCCCCCCAGCTTTGAAATTTTTCAGGACTATCTCCGCTACCTGTACTATCGTAACAAAGAATTCATTCCCTTAAACTATACAAACCTAAATCCCAACTTTTTCCATATAAGAAAACCTTTTACGGGTATCACGGTTAACAAAAAAGCGACCCACGATTACAATAGATTTGCCAATGGATCATCTATCATTTTAATTGAAAATAATTATCAGAAATAATAAGTAAACTAGCATCCGAATTTCTTCCTGTCAAACCTATCGGTTAGTGAAATACTAAATGCAGCAACACCTATTCAAGAAGCACCTGTACCGTTTGAGTTTCAGGATTTGCATAATTAGGTTAAAAGAAAATGTTACTATTACTGACTAGTTCTTTTCAAATCGAACATGATTGAATATTATATTTATTAGGTAAATCATGAGAATACCTGGTAATATCGTATTTTAAAGTTTACCTGTGACATACGATGATAACATCTAGCGCCAGTCAAAAAAACCAGGCTATCTTTTCCTGTCGATAGGTCAGGAAATATCCATTCATCATTAAAAAATTCTGTATGCAGCTACATAATAAAAACAGACCCCCGGACCTCATGCGCAGTTCCATGTGGCTTTTTCTCTTTATCTTCCTGGTGTCCGGTTCCCTGATCAACGGTGCTATGCTGCTCTTTTATCAGTCGGAAATCAAAACCAGGCTCAACAACCTGAAAAGCCAGGAACTCTTCGGCATCGAACTCCAGGGCCAGATAATTGGCGACGTTTTTGATTCCATCGTTAGTGATCTGTTATTTACCAGCAAACAAAACGAACTGGCCGATTTTCTGACAGGAAACTCTGAAGATTCCCTGGAAAAGATTTCCACGGAATACATTGATCTGGCCAGGCAGAAAAAGTTGTATGACCAGATCCGCTTTATAGACGGTACCGGTATGGAAACAGTCAGGATTAATTACATGAACGGCTACCCGGTCCAGGTGACAAAGGATAAGCTTCAGTCAAAGCGTGAGCGCTATTATTTTGCCGATACCTATCAGTTGGAGAAAGGCGAAGTATTTATTTCCCCTTTTGACCTGAACATCGAGAATGGCGAAATAGAAAAACCGCTCAAGCCCATGATCAGACTGGGGACGCCTGTTTTTGATGCCGATGGTTTATATTTGGTGATGAAAAACGGTCCTTTGCCCACCAGTATAAGGAAGCATGGGAAATAATACAGAGCAAAAAAGATGGTCAGTTTGAATCAGCTGGGGGTCTCTTTACCTTCAAAACAGTATATCCTCTTCAGGACGGATATCTATCCAGCACCGGTTCAGGCGCTCCATTTTCCAAAAGCACTGCCAAAGTTGAACACAGTGATTATAAATGGCACCTGGTCTCTTATACTCCACCAGAAATGTTTGAAAAGTATGCAAAACACCTCCAGGCAAAACTCTTTTCATTCGGGGCTGGAATATTTTTGCTGATTGCCGGGGGTTCCTGGTTCATTGCCCTTGGCGTTACCAAGAGAAGAATTTCTCAGACTCAACTAAAAATTCTGGCTCTCTTTGACACCTTAACGGAACTGCCGAACAGAAGACTTTTTTTTGACAGGTTTAACATGACCATTCAACAGTCCGTAAGGAATAAAAATCTGATCGCACTATTCTATCTGGACCTGGACAACTTCAAAACGATAAATGACACCCGGGGCCATAATGCAGGTGATGAACTGCTCATTGCAGCTACACGGCTACTGAGCAAACGGTTGCGAAAATCAGATACGATCGCACGCATAGGCGGGGATGAATTTGCCATTATTATCGGACCGTTAAAATCACCAGAAGAAGCCAAAACGGTTGCCGGAAAAATTCTCGATGCTTTTTCAGAACCCGTTCCCCTTACCTCCGGACCTGCCGATGTGGGCATCAGCATAGGAATATCCCTCTTTCCATCAGATGGAAATGACGCTGAGCAGCTACTGCGGCATGCGGATAATGCCATGTACAAGGCCAAAGGCAGAGGCGGCAACACCTATCGCTTTTACGATATCAATGAGAATGGATAAGGTGGGAGTCTCTTAAAAACTAGAAACTCTATTTTGGGACTGTCAATATAATAGAGAAACTTACGTATCTTCAGGTCATATTTACCCAAGTGATTACCTGAAACCGTCTTTTCTAAAAACAAGTAAAATAAGTTCTGGATGTAGTAGGCCGAGTAATAGTCCATATACCAATATTGGTGGTTTACCCGGAGCAAAGTCAATAAATCTCCTATCTATTACAAGATTATCACAAGATAGATTGAGAATACCCAAAGCCAACGATGACAAACAAATTTGAAGTACAGAAATGGGGAAAGCCAAAGTTTAAGGTGAAATTTATGCACCGTGGACTCAGGCGTGGCAGATCGGTAGAAATGTTATTGAGGCAGTTTCCCCGTTCGCTGCCACAATGGGACAATTGTGTATTCGATTTTGATGTAGATTGCCGAGACTATGACTGGTTGGTGGTTTATCATGATCTCCCAAAAAACGATACTTTTTTTACCGAAGAAAAACTGAATTGCCCCAAGGAAAAAACAATTCTCATAACCGGTGAACCTTCGACAATAACGGTTTTTGGGACTGATTATGTGCGACAGTTTGGTTGCATTCTCACCTTTCAGGAGCCTTGGGCAATAAGGCATTCGAATACTATTTTTCATCACCCAGGCTTGATGTGGCACTATGGGTTACCATTTGAAGGAGAAAGGTATATTACCTGGGATCAACTTAGTGCCTGTCAACCATTTGAAAAGACACGACTCATCTCCACTGTCTGTTCGCAACGAACAGGAAATGTGACATTGCATTCTACAAGAGTGGAGTTCACAAGTCGCTTAAAAACCGATATCGCTAAACTTGATATCTATGGTCATGGCGTCAACCCAATGGACGACAAATCAGAAGCGCTAAATCCATATCAGTTTCATATAGCAGTTGAAAATCATGTTTACAGACATCATATCACCGAAAAGCTACCAGACGCCTTTTTAGGTTTTAGTTTACCATTTTATCATGGTGCACCTAATGCCAGCGATTATTTTCCTGAAGAGAGTTTTATCCCTATTGACATTAATGACTACGTACGGTCCAGGGAAATTATTGAATTCCACCTTAACAACAATGAGTATCAAGACAGACTGCCTTATATCATTGATGCCAGACGAAAAGTTTTGGAAGAGCAGAACCTTTTCGCAATATTAAATAATAAAATTACAGCAATGGATAAAGAGATTACAAAATCTACAATGAAAAAAGTGATCCGAAACCGCTCAACAATCCGTCTAAAAAACCCGGTCGCAGCTCTTCGCAATTTTGCTGAAAAGGCTACAATCAAAGGTTTTCATCGGGTTACATTCTGGCTGCGAAATAAGCCCCAAAACTTGTAGCTACCAAATTAACGACCAACTTTTTATCCATCTGAAAACAGGAGTAGCTTTCGGTAGATTCGGCTTACGACTGGGCCTATTATTGGAGTATTCTTGATAATCAGTTTCATTCATGGTTGGCTTA
>CAMYJP010000468.1 GCA_947258675.1 uncultured Desulfobulbaceae bacterium
GCCGTGGGGAGTATACATAGTAGGCTTTGTTTTCTTTGTAGGCACCAGCGCCGGTGCAAGCCTGATGGGGTTGATGATACACGGCTTTGGCCGTAAAGACTACGAGCCCCTCGGTACGCGCGCCATCCTGGTAGGGTTTCTGTCCCTGCTGGCAGCGGTGCTCTTTCTCATGTCAGACGTCGGTAATCCTATTAGGGCGGGGCTGCTTCCCGTTGTGCTCAGGAATCCGACTTCGATGCTCGTTTATACTTCAATGACCTATGCGGGTTTTGCTACCCTGATGCTGGCAGAATTGTTTTTTGCCGTGAAGATAACACTAAAGGGTGGTGAAGGGAGTCACTGGGATGAAATGATGGCTAAGGTGCTTGCTATAGGGGCTCTTCTTTTTGCCCTTATGGTGGTGCATGCCCCGCATGGAGCCCTCTTTGCCTTTCTGAAGGCCAGGGAGATGTGGAATACCCCTCTGCTGCCGGCGCATTTCGTGACTGTAGCACTCGCCTCAGGCATTGCCGTAATGATACATATCTCAATATCCACAACAAAACTAACCAAGAAAGAAATTGTCAGCAAAGAGACTCTCTCTCACATGGGCGGACTTCTGTCTTTCTTTTTAGGGGTGACATTATTTATGGACTTTTTTGATTATCTTGTAATGGGGTACTCCGGTAAGCCCCATGGATTAGAAACATGGCATTTACTGACAAACGGGTTTTTCCCCTTTTTCCTCACCAACACCCTCGGCATGTTTATCGCTATGGCGATTCTGCTTTTTAAGTGGGGGAGGACTGTCCCGGGACTTTTCATAGCCTCCACTATAACTATCATAGCGATATTAGCGTATCGTTGGGATTTGATAATAGTAGCACAGATTCCGCCCCTCTTTCCGGGGACCGGCGAGATATATTATGTGCCAACATTGCCCGAGTGGGCAGTGGTGGTAGGCGTAGTAGCGCTGATATCATTTCTCTACCTGGTGCTTACCAGGGTACTGCCGATGGAGGAGACGTTCCAGGGTAATTGATAAATGACGATTGAAAATTAACGAATTGAATAAAAGGAAAATTATAAATAATCCATGATTGGAGGGAAATAATGAAATCCACTTTATTTAGAAACAGCATATTGGCGGTATCAGGCGTGTTTCTTCTCCTGTCGGTCACCAGCTGTTCACACGAAGGAGAGAAAGGCCCAAAGACGGAAGCCGCCGCTGCCGCTTCTTTTGAAAATCCAGAATTTGATAAACCGGAATACGTCGGTTCATTGGCATGTAAAAACTGCCACTGGCGGGAATATGACGCCTGGAAGCCTACCCTCCATTCGAAAGCCATGTTGCTGCCTGGCGATTTTTCAGTCATGGGTGATTTCGAGACAAATAACCGGCTGTCCATGAAAGTCTCTGCAGAGACAGGAAAAATCCCCAAAGATGAAGAACTGACCATCACCATGCTGAAAAGAAAGGATAAATATTTCGTGAACACCATCGGTCCTGATGGGGAGTTTCATGATTATGAAGTAAGCCATACCTTTGGTATCAACAGCAAACAAAGTTATCTGACTCAATTCCCCAATGGCGCCCTGTATGTTCTGCCCGTCCAGTGGAATGTTGAGAAACAGCAATGGTTCGATTTTCACGGTCCCGCGTCAAATTCTCCAGGCGACGGCAATTTTTGGAGTGACTCGGGCAGAACCTGGCAGTTCAATTGCGCGTACTGTCATACAACCGGACTGGAAATAAATTATGACCTGACGGCGGAGGCCTTTGACACGAAGATGATTGAACCCGGCGTAGGATGTGAGGCCTGCCACGGCCCCGGCAGCAACCACATCAAGGCGGCAAGTTTCTATTTTGATAAAGAGAAGGAGACGATAATCAACCCGAAAAATTTGTCTTGGAGGCTCAGTGCAATGGTCTGCGGTCAGTGCCACAAAAGGGGATTGAGCGCTAAGAAATTAACGCCTCATAAGGAAGGCTTCCCGGAACGTTATGCCTTCCCGTACGGTTATGATGTGGGAAAGCCTCTCTACAATTACTATGTCAAAGACCCAGAGAACAAGGGCGAGGGCGGGAATGTGCAATACAACGAGTGGCAGCAGAGCCAGCATGCCAGGGCGGGCATAATTTGCATAGACTGCCACTCCGTTCATGAAAAAGATACAACAAAGCCCGTTAATAAATCCCTGACCAGGCTCGCCGCCGACAAACTCTGTAAGAGCTGCCACACCAGCGTTGAGAAAAGAGCGGCCCATCGCATTCACACCTTTGGCAGTTGTATTGCCTGCCATATGCCGAAACTCGACGGCTATCTGCCCAGCCATACGTTCAAGTTCGTCTCGCCTGAGGAGAGCCTGAAGGCAGGAGGTGTGGATAAATTAATGAACTCCTGCAGCGGCTGCCACCACCACAAGGACGCTCCGCTCGATGGTCTTATTGAATTTATGGATGGAGCAAAAAAACATGATATGCCAAAACCCTTTTCAGCCCATCTCAGACCACCGGTTCCCGAACCCGATGAAACGCCGAAATAGCTTCATTAAATAACTTGATATTAAGGATGCAGAGGCCATGGGAAAGGATTATTAAGGATGCAGAGGCCATGGGAAAGGATCTCTTTATAACGCTTAGCATTGTTGCTGTACTTCTATCTTCAGCCTATATGCCTTCGGAGGCAAAAGCCGCCGCCGGGGAGCCAACAATGCCTGTTCAAACCGAAAAGTCCGAATTCTTCTGTGGATATTGCCATATCTTAACCTATCCGAGAGTGTTGAAAAAGGCCTATACATCCTGGAAGGCAGGCAAACACAAAAACGTCGGCTGTGTTGAGTGCCATTACCCGCCGGAACGGATGCAATACAGCATTCCTCAGCATAAAGATATTCCAAGGGATGAAAGGTATGCCGGCGAGAAAAGCGAATGGGATTTTATGCGTAAGGAGCTGGAGGTCCTGTCCAGACTGGTAACAATTCAGAATATGGATGAGCCTGTTGTCAGAACAAAGCCCAGAATTGATGACCTAAGCTGTTCAAGCGCCCGGTGCCATCCCACAACCGGCAAAGGCAAAGAGGGAGAATACTGGACAAAGAAAATCGACTATGTGCAATACGAAAGAGCGGATAAGTCAAAAGGCGTGGTTCAATTTGTCCATGACAAACATTTTGACCCAAAAAAACAGATAGAAGGCCAGACACTCCACTGCACCTCCTGCCATCAGCGTGAGAGTGAAAAGAAACATTTCGAGGTCAGCAAGGAAAAATGTTTTCTCTGTCATTTCAAGAACACTGAATTCAACATAGAACGGGCCAAGTGCGTACTCTGCCACGAGATCCCCACAAAGCCTCTGCAGTCTCAGAAAAAAGAGGCAAAGCCCGGAGAAGATGCCGAAAAGGCCATTACTCACAAGACCATTGAAGAGTCCAAGGTGCCTTGCCAAAGCTGTCATCTTCATCTCATAAGGGGCAAAGCGATAGTGAGCAAAGAAAAATGCCTCAGCTGCCATGACAAAGAAGAGACAGTTATGAAGAAGGCAACAAACAAAAAGCTGATGCATCAAGAGCACGTCGCCAAACAAGCTGCCGCCTGCTTCAACTGCCACCAGTCTATCGAGCATAATAAAAAGGCAGATTATATTGACATGGCAAGGGAAACTTGCACTGTCTGCCATCCCGATCATCATATGTATCAAAGCATTCTGCTGACAGGTGATGGGCCTGAAGGTGTCCAGAAGATGCCTGCTCTGATGCACAATGTAACCACCAACTGTATTGGCTGTCATTCCGAGGCCAAGACTGTCAAAGGAGAGATAGTGCTGGTCGGTTCCGGCAAGAGTTGCGCCGCCTGCCATACCGAAAAACACGAGGGCATGCCCAAACAATGGATGGACGACCTTAAAATAAACTACGAAGAAACCAAAGAGGTTGAGAAAGAGTTGTTAGCAGCCATTAAGAAGACTGAGGAGGATAAACCGGCAGCCAAGGTGGCCGAGGCCAAGGCTATGCTGAAAAAAGGACGCGAATTTCTGCAGATCGTTGAATTTGGAGGCGGAGTACATAATCAGAAATACTCCGTCATGCTGCTTGATGAAGCTTTTGGTAATTTTGCAGACGCAATTGATTTGCTAAACGAATAGGCAGTTGCCTGAGGA
>CAMYJP010000469.1 GCA_947258675.1 uncultured Desulfobulbaceae bacterium
GCAGGTTGGTCACCCCCCAGCCCGACCTACCTGTAACCTGATAATCTCTCTTTTTCTTGCCTTCCTTCTTTTCATCTGTGGTTTCCGATGTTTTCTCGCTTGGCAGGTACTGCTGGGCAAGGCGAATTGCCTGTTCCACCACTTCGGGTCCTGTTACCATTCCTGCCAGCACGATGCCGGTTTCAGTGCCATATACCTTGATCTTCTGGTTGGGAAAAAGTTGATGCAGCTTTTCCTTAAGATTCGTAAGATCAAGGGCCACAACCACCTCCAGCCTTGTTTTTCCTTCACCGTTTTGCCATAGGATTACACTGGTATATCCAACTTGTTTGGCATAGACATATAATTCTGTGGGAGAGAGAACCACAATATCGGCAATGTCCGGGTTGGCTATGCTGACCCGCTTAAAAGGGTGGGCCGTCTGAACCAGTTCGGCGCCCCCCATTTTGAGTTCCAACGTCTTACTGTCAACCTGCCCTGCAAAAGAAAAATCATATAACAAACTGATTGCCGCGAGAATCGCTGCAAAAATCAGTACTCCTGTTTCCAGGGCCCTCATTTTTCGTCCTTCCAGGATATTCATATCACTTCCTCTGACTGTACATTTTTAAATTGGATATTTTCCCGTTTGGAAGCCCTGATCACTTCAACCGCAAATGGTTTGGATTTTGGCTTATACACTCTTTTTTTAAGCACCGGGACTCCGCCATCGTTTACTTTTGCCACTTTTATTTCCGGCGCCAGCTCTTCATCAAGGGGATTTCGTAATACCAGATGAATTGGTCCTTTATGGGTCTGGAGGGCAAGCTTTTTAGTCTCCTCCGGCTTGACCTGCAAGGTAACGGTCTTCACTACTTTGGCCTTACCCTCTTCATTAAAAGTGTCCTGGGCTATAGCCAACACCTGGATCTTTTCCAGTAAGGTCTTTGCTTTTTTATTACCGTCTTTATCCGATTCGACGCCGATGACATCGACGTGGGTATTGGGCAGAATGAATCCTGCTACCCCGATAACTTCATCAACTCGTATTGACATAGCTCGCATGCCCGGCGGAATTAAAGCGACCAGGCCTGCACCTGAACCGGGTGCAGCGAGCTCGGCAGCTAATACAGGTTCACCGATATTTAATTTGGTCACTGCAACACGACCATCTACTTGTTCTATGGCTTCAAATGCCCCCTTCGGCATACTCGATTTTGGCCATTTGACAAGGGTAAGACTCTCTGAGGTGAGCCGGCCGCCAACATTAATTTCCTTTGCAGCCACAACGATTTCAACAACCGACATCGTATCCTGGAGCACAACTGTCTGTTCCAGTGGCCGCCCGGATTGCCATCGGTTAAAAAGAATTACGGCCACTATTCCGCATAGCACCGCAAAACCTAGTGTTATAAGAGAGTTGTGCTTTTTCATTGTACCACTCCTTTACCTTCTATCGATATTTATTAACGATTTATAATCGTTTAAAATTACACAATAAAATTGTGTTTTTGCTTACAATAACTTCCCATACTGGACATACGAAAAAAAACCAAATGCAATTGAGGTCGCATAGGGAAAATGCAACTTCTCATTTGCATGAGCTGTTGTTAATAAAAGACGATCTCTGTTTATTATGAAAAGTTGTATGGCTATAAGCCATTCATTGCTTTTTTTTATTAAATTACAGCTTATTACATAATATAAGACAGCAAAAAGCCCTCCAATGATGGCTGTAAATAAAAACACCTGAAAAATGGCACCGGGCCCAAGTAGACTGCCTAATGCAGCCATGGCCTTGACATCACCCGCTCCCATGCCAGCCAATATATAGGGCATAATCAGCAAAGCCAGCCCCAGCAGCAAACCCTGCACTGAAAACCACAGGCCTGGGAATCCATGAGAGTAAAAATGATAGAGCAGCGCTGTCAGAACCAAAGCCAAATTGGCTAGATTAGGGATTCTGGTATAAATTGTATCTGACAAACTGATCAGGAATAAAAAAGCAGAGGCAAAAAAGATGGTGAAGGCATGTGGCCAACTCATATACATATAATGAATGGCAGCTGCCATTGCAGCTATTCCAAGGCTGTACCGGGGAACGTTTTTTCTGACATTGCCTTTCATCTTTTTTGCCTTTATTTTCATTTTTTCAGTGGCCAAGAAAAAGCCAATACTAATTAAGGACCAGGAACAGTAATAAGACCTCCTACAGCTGTAATAACAGCATCTATATTTTGACCAAGTATTATTGCTGCTCCAGATATCAAGCCTGCTACTACTGCAAGAATAAGAGCGTATTCTGCTGCAGCTGCACCTTCTTCATCACGGATAAATATCACAATTAGATCTTTCATCGTTTTCCTCCATTTTCATTTTTTTTTAATTTTAAATTTTTTCCCCGTAATACCTATATGACAGTACATATGAGCAAGCTGCGTGCCATTGTTTCATTTACATTCAACACGAAACAACAAATTGTTTTATTTCAAACAGTTAAACTGCAAAGATTAAACGCTGCGATAAAATTTTCGGTAACGGCGATATGGGTTATGGTATGCCAGAATAGCATACTTGAAAACATAAAT
>CAMYJP010000470.1 GCA_947258675.1 uncultured Desulfobulbaceae bacterium
ACTTGGGCCTGAGTCCGTTTGACACCCTTTTTAATTTTTTTTGGGGATATCGTTTGGCAACATGGGTTTCGGCATCCGAGCCGGGAACTACATACACATTTTCGTCGTTTTGCTGCAGGGGTTTTACAACCCTCTGTATATACTCTTTTTTATTCTCCACAAAGGGGCTGATAACTGCATCGCCGGCCGGGCAGGCTGCCATGCAATAGGATGACTTATTACAGATTCCATAGCTCAAACTCTGCCACATGGAGACTGTTTCCGGATCACTCACCTTTTTTCTGTAATCGAAAGCTGATTTACTGGAAGCGATTTTTTCTACCCAGTCGGCAAAGCCGCCCATCCGGTCCCGGTAGTTGTGGGTCATACAGTTGGCGAAGTTAAAATGGCCGTCAATACTGATTGCCCCCACCGGGCAGACCGCCGCGCAAAGCTTGCAATCAAGACATGGGTTGTAATCAATCGGTTGATCGTATTCGCTCATGGTCCTGTCGAGAAGCATGGTGCCGAGGATGATGAAATTACCGAAAACCGGGTGCAGGACCAACCGATTAAGTCCCATCCGGCCAAGCCCTGCTTCCACTGCCAGCGGTTTGTGGGATACAGGCCACATTTTGCCGGGCCATTTTTCAAGTTCCATGGGAAATCCGGATGACGGCGCCAGAGAAAAAACACCCATTTCTCTGAGCATGATGGAAGCACGCCGCAAGGTATTGTTCACAGCATGAAAAACCTGGATATATTCCGTATCGGAGATGCTGCGGGCCACGCAGCGAATATTTTCCGGATTTAATCGCAGGACAATACTGGCAATGGTTTTGGTCTGAGGATAGATTGTGAGGATATCATCTCGATGAGGAGCAATTGCAGGCCGACCAATATCGACAAATCCCACATCATCAGCTCCGACTTCCAGAAAGAGATCTTTCAGCCAAAGGGAGTCAAGAGGCGAGAGGTCTGTCGGAGTTGATGCCAATGAATTTTCTCGATACCGCTTCACTGTGGGGTGGTCATTAAGATTCATGATTGGCCTCCTAAAGAAAGATTCGGAAATTGCTGGCAATGAGCCAACGGTTCAGGAACAGGGGGAAAGTCTTCCTTTCGTTAGGTTGCAAAACTCTATGCCTCCCACCTAACGCTTTATACCCCCTTTGTATGGTCTTTTAACTTTGAATGAGAAACAATAAATAGAATTTCCGTCATTGACGGTCTACCAGAGTCTACAAAATTTTTTCGTAGTTTTTTTCCATTCAAAATAGGACATTGGGCGTTCGACGTTCATCTTTTGCCTCATCCGGAAACCATGAATTTCCGGAGAAATAGTTATCAATCAGCCTTGAGTATCCGTTCCAATATAAATCTCCTCCAGATTTCCAGCGGTTCCATGCTTTTCGTCACCTTCATCCGAAGCAAGGCGCCTTGCCAGCTGCTGACGATAAAATAGGCTGTTTCTCGAAGGTTCAAGTCCTGTGCAATAGCACCTTGTTCTTGAGCTTCACTGAGTAAGGCAATGTAATGGTCGGCCATACGGTCAATTGCACTGTCCAGTTTTTCTCGAAATGCCCGGTGCAAGTCACCCATTTCCTGGGCAAGGTTACCAATGGGACATCCCAGGGTGTAATCCTTTGCTTTGAAAAAGTCGTTAAAGGTGTCAAAGAATGTCGCCAATCTGGTAAGTGGTGGAATGGTTGTATCGGTTAAGATTGTGGTGGCAAGCGAATCAAAATAGGAGCTGAAAAAATCAAGAACCTGCAGGCCGAAATCGTCCTTATTCTTGAAATAAAAGTAAAAAGACCCCTTCGGCACCCCGGCTTCTTTTAGAATTTCCTGGATTCCTGTGTGGTGAAAGCCCTTGTGATGAATGATGCGGGCGCCGGTAAGAATAATTTTTTCTTTTGTATCAGTAGCCATTTGGTTGTTCTTAAAGAATAAAAGTCAATCACTATCGACTAAAGCCGAGAGCTTGAGGCACAAAGGTTCTTTTAAATGCTCCTCTTGGGGTGCACAGGCTGAAAAACTATCAGATCAAAATTTTTGAAACTTTGTGCCTCTGTGCCTCTGTGCCTTTGCTCCTTTGTGCCTCACTCAAAAATCATAATACTAGCTAAAAGCTGGCCATCTAGAGACGGTGGCTTAATCTTGAGTTTAGGACCAGTTAATAATAGACCGGTCGTCTAGTAAAGTCAAAAGTTTTTCGTTTCGTGAAAGACTTGCAAGGCCAAATTTGCAACTTGCGTGATATTGGTCCAAATGCCGGATGGAAACAGAGAGTCAGGGTAGATTATGTGAAAAGCTTATTACCAGGAGGGATGAATGGCAGGTGTGTACTTAAGACTAATCTATAAAAATGGTGAGCATAAAATGCAGAAAAATTGCAACGTAAAAAGGAAAACCGAGCACGAGATATATTTTCAACCGCATACCCTTTTTGTATGGTGTGCATTTTAATGATAGAAAAAGTCGCTACACTAATCTCTATTGATCTTGGTTACCTGTAAGCGGTTTAGGTTTGGCCAGAATCAATATGGATAGTGTTAATTGAAAATCTAAGATTGTTCTTA
>CAMYJP010000471.1 GCA_947258675.1 uncultured Desulfobulbaceae bacterium
AAGGATATGTCAGGGGGGATATTTATAAATCTGAATGGAATTTTACTGCACTTGAAAAAGAAGGGAAAACTCTGGTTAACCTCGAATATCATGTCGACCCTCGAGGTTTGATACCTAAATGGCTGGTGAGGGCTTTTCAAAAAAACTGGCCGCACAAGACCCTGAAAAAGTTAGACCACTACCTCCAAAACGAAGCGATTGATACCAACCCGATACTCTATGACTTGGCTCCGGATCTGATGCGTTAAATTGAATGTTGCCGATAACTTTTATCTTAAATTGAAAAACGAAATCTTTCATAAATGATCTCGGAAATTGAGGGTATTGAAAATTGCGGACGGTCACGATTTAATGAGTTTCTTTTCAAAATTTCGCTTTAATTTGATTAAAAGATGAAGATAAACCTAAGCTATATTTCAGCTTGGCGAGTATTTTTTGAATATATTGACTTTGCATTACCAAATTACATATTGAACGACAGTCCATTTTCAGCAAGTTCAGATGTCGGCAAGTCATCTTGGGCATTTCTTACTTCGAAGCTTCCGATATAATTGCCAACTTTTAGATGATGAAAGGCCGAACCATCAACCTTTCATGAGCCAGTATTTAATTGTTTATCGAGGATATTACAGCTCGACCTCAAAGGTATTAAGGTATTAATGATAAAGCTATTGGAGTCAAATGTTTTTGAATTGACCTGAATCGTCAGGCAGATTAAACATTACAATCATTGGTTATACATAGAAGAAATATTCATACGGGCTATTTTGAATTATTTCAGACGTAGTGACATCTTAAAAAAAATGGCTGAAAAAAAGAAAATAATTGAAAGGAACCTAAAAGTGGCGATCTGCTTGGTGCATGTTGCTTTTCTTTGCTGGTTGATCATTTTTCCCTTGAAGGCAGAAGCCTGCGGCTGGTACGGCGAAGACAAGTATGACGATGACGACAGTGTTTTGATAGAAATCGAAGTGAGTCCTGTACTCGATGAGAATGATATGATCATTGATCCAGCGACTCAGACCAAGATAGGGAACCTTTATAGAGAAGGAAAAGGTGTCGCCAGGGATTACGTGAAAGCTGTGCATTGGTACAGTAAGGCTGCCAAGCAGGGCTTCGTTGGTGGCCAAAATAATCTTGCTGTTATGTATGAACAGGGACTTGGCGTTACGAAGAATAAATCTGAAGCAGCAAAGTGGTATTTAACAGCTGCAGAACAATACAATGCAAACGCCCAACACAGTATTGGCAGAATGTATCGGGACGGTGAAGGCGTTCCCCAGAATCTTGAGGAGGCAGCAGAATGGATTGGCAAGGCCGCTGAACAGAGTCACTCTGGGGCGTTCAGAGATATGGGTGAAATGTACTGGAAAGGTTTGGGTGTTTCACAGAATAACATTCGGGCCTACATGTGGTGGAGGCTTGGTGCTTTGCATGGAGACAAAGAGAGTGGGAAGTTGCTCGACATAGCAGCTGCAAAAATGAATTCAAGCACTGTTGCTGAAGCTCAAAAGTTGGCTCAGGAGTGGATGCAGAAACATAAATAATCTGACAAAATCAAGAGGTCAGTCCCGGAAATAGGACAAATATATAATAAATATTAGCTAGTTTCCATCCGGAAACGCTTTTCTTGCGGATGGAAACTAGCTATCTGATGCACTTGAAATTAAACTAGCAGGGCTTTTATTAGACATGTGAATTTTATAGTCTGTTAATCAATTTAATTGTACTTTTATGTGCTATATGGTTCGATTCAGTGAACCGGAAGTTTATCTCAATATTCCTGCCATGAAGGTTTCGTCTGGCAAGACAGTAAGCCGTCTCTGATAGTCAGTATAAAGGGTATAGGAATCAGTTGAGGTTGAAACCATTGATGATGCAAGTTGCTTTCATAAGAAGAAAGTTGCTATACTCTAACCTGTGTGAACCACTATGAATTTTGAAGCAGGACAATCAACAATTACCCTCTTTGGTAAGCATGACGACTTTTAAGTAACATTGACGTGTCGAATGCCAAACTTGTATTTTTTTCTCAGCACTTGGTAATCCGGCAATTTTTTTATTAAATGGTTCTCAGTAGGAACCAAGTACAAAGGAGTAATTCAAGATGCCAGAAGGAACAGTAAAATGGTTTAATGCGTCTAAGGGTTTTGGTTTTATTGAGCAAGACAGTGGGAACGATGTTTTCGTCCATCATTCCGCGATTCAGGGAGAAGGTTATAAATCCTTGGATGAGGGACAGCGGGTCAGCTTCGACATTGTTGATGGCCCAAAAGGTCCGGCTGCAGAAAATGTTGTTAAGTTGTGAGAAATGCAGAGATAGCCATCATAAACCAGATAACACAAAGCCAGGATTGAGATGCTTAACTTCTCGACCTGGCTTTTCTGTTTCTTGAATGAAAAATTGTTTGGAACTTCTTTAGCCTGCATATTTCATGAAGGTCCTTTTTTTTCTTTGTAACGCTATTGGAAGCATTTTTTTTGAAATAATATCAAACTTTCTATCCATTCCAGCAACGACATTTCAGTTTCCAGTTAGTTGGGCCGTTTTTT
>CAMYJP010000472.1 GCA_947258675.1 uncultured Desulfobulbaceae bacterium
AACTCTCACCCTATGCACATATCACATCTTACGCGAGTAAATGTTCTATTGGCACAAAAAGTGCATAAATTAGTGATGAGAGAAGCCACTTTGAAATGGAGAACAAAATGGATTTAAAAGATGAAGTTCATAAATCAGCCTCTTTAGTTGCAGACCGCCGCAGAAGTTGTCGGCGCCAACGCTTCTCATCATTCATAAATTTTCGCCACATGGGAATACGTGGTAGGCGTATAAAGGGAAGAAGAAAGGGGGAAAAGAAAAACTGCTATGTAGATCAATATCACGATCCCATACTCTTTGCTGTTGTTTTAGCTATAATTATTATGAGTATTTTGGATGCCCTTTTTACAACTCTGCTTCTCGAACACGGCAATATTATTGAACTAAATCCCTTTATGGCCGCTCTTATTGAAAAAAGCAGCCTCTATTTCTTTAATGTAAAGTATCTTTTGACGGCCCTGTCCCTGTTTTTACTCGTCATTCACAAAAATTTTTCTTTTCTATGTGTCTTCAAGACGAGGTCTGTGATTTTTCTCATCTTTGGCGGTTTTTTTCTTCTAAATACATATCAGATATATTTGCTGATTTCATTAAGACAAGGGTGGCCAAACATTAGTAATGTTTTACGTATTTGCGGAACTATTTTTCCGCCAATGTGAAATTTTGCGCTGCAGAATCTGCATTTAAATACATTGCAGGAGTAAAAGTTAATGATTTTGAAATATTTTTTTTATGCTTTACGGAGCTCTTACATGTTAGCGATGTTCGTCTTTTTCTTTTTTGCGTTAACCGGCTGTGCTTCGAAACAACCTGTTGATCAAGAATTATTAGCTGCAGTTGCAAGCGCCACAGCCAAAGGATCCCTTGTTCAAGAAAAGGGGTGGTGGCGAGCTGCCATTCGTATTAAATCAAGCAAAAAAGCAGTAAAAGAAAATAGTATCGACCCTTTGTGGCAAGTCGATCTGTTCCTGGCACATTCCGTCATGGCACCAATCCTTGAAAAATACCGTGAAGATATAACCCTATGGCGTTTTCATCGTCGAGCATCAACTGATGCGGTTGGGCATCAGTTCAGCTTTGCATTTTACTCGTCTCCTCAAATTGCCAAATATGTCTTTGAGGACATCACAAGTTCTTCTCTGCTTGAAGAGGCAAAAATCCGTGGATTCATCACCACAGAGATCTATGGTGACACCACGATATTAACTCATCCCGCAATCAGTGATACCAGCGATAGTAATTGGTCTACAATTACTCAGAAGGCTTGGCCGTATTTTATTATGGGAGTAAGTCAAATGTGGCTTACAATGATTGACGATATCATTAAGGACAATCCTCCGCCAGCGGAGGATATCAAATCCATAACGGATCTTATAGATTATTATAATGAAGTTAATGAAGTGGTAAATACACTCTGGCGTGATGAAGCTCAACATGCCTTCTTACATCATTTAAACGCAATATTCGGCTATCAACCCATGCTATATTATGAGCCGCGGCTGATCAGGTTTTAGAGCCTGCATTAGAAGCAGCTTCTTCGAAAAGAGCAGTAGAAAATTTTCATCTGTAAGTTTTTGTACTCACCAGCATCCGGACAGACACATTGGCATCTGGAGTATATTTCGTATAACAATTATCCTAGTCAGGACCCATAATTTTGGCTATATCCGAGTTTCCCAACTGCCTAGCAGGCCAGAACCTGTAAGGTATCGGCCATTGACTACAATTTTATAGTGCATGAAACCTTGCCGTAATTTGAGCAGAAATATCAGGTCTGTTTCCACCGAAATTCCAAATTACCAGTAGACGAAACCTGACTAAATTCGTAACATGGGCTTGCCAAAATAGATGACCGGGCCGCCTCCCGGCTTTCTGTCAGGTTTATAATGTTCATCTCTACCTGACACTTTGCAGGAGTTTCAGAAAATTTTTCTGAACGGAAACGAAAAAGGCCAGGGCGAGAAATATGGATCTCAGACCTGGCCTTGTATTCTTTGGTGTATGATGGCTATCTCAGCTTCCTCCAAAATACAATTTTTTGCCCTTCATAGTGTTCAGAGATGCTTTGGGTTTAGACGGGCAATGATCTTGCTGCCCAAGTGCTGCCGTGTATATCGGAATGTCGCACCTGATGTACGCAATTGTTAAGGCCTTTTTCTCAAATATTTTCTCTAGTTTGCTGACTTGCTCCTACTAATTTTTGTCTGTTTTTCTACGAGATCTGCTACCTTAGGTCCTATCTCGCCAACATACTCTAAATATGCATCTAATGAATTAATGCCATCGTTCAAGCTAGAATCGAATGTATGAGGCAGAACAGCACCAGCACCTCCAAGGAATTTAATTGGGAGTACTGGTATATCTGCTTCGTTCGCAAGACGAAAGCCTTCAATTGTTCTACCATGATTAGGTGTTCCTCCAAATATTAACGCAACATCTGGAACTCTTGAAATTGAATCATAAAATATTCGCTTAATCCCTTCTTTCGATTGTAATGAACCAAGAAGAACTACTGGATTAGGAGAAGGATGATGATAATTTTCTTCAG
>CAMYJP010000473.1 GCA_947258675.1 uncultured Desulfobulbaceae bacterium
AGTAACAAAGATAAACTAAGACACTATTTGAATCCGTTGCATGTTTATTGTCGATTGTTGGATATTGGTATAAATGCCAAGACCGCAAGGAATATCTCAAGAATTTACAATAAGCTTATACTGACGAATATTGGATATTGGAATAATACTTGAGACTTGAGGAAAGTTGGGAATACGTTTTCGCTTCTGAATTGAAGGCAATAAGTCAGCAGCGGTTTTTTCCCAGGCAATCATAAAAGAGGATGAACCCATGAATGAAATTGATAAAATACAATTATTAGCTGATCTTCATTCAGAACATTGTGAGCTGAATCATGGACCCAATTCAGACCCGGAGAATTTCCCAGCGATAGATTACATTGTCATTCCATTGGGACAGAAAGAAAATACTACAGAATCTGTTACTGCAAGGGAGCTGGTTATTCCGATCTGCCATGGGTGCGCACAAGCATTGCTGCAGGATGAATGGACATTGCTGTACTGTTTTGAATGTTCGAGCAGCCGCTGGGTAAACAGAAGGCTGGCGAAAAACAGTTATCGGCATCATATACTATGGCTTAAAGGCTGCCCTGACTGTACAAAAGAATTTGGCGGCCACTTTTTCCAGGATAAGGAAGAAGGTCTCCATGTTCCAGAGATAATGATTAGTACTTACCCTATACAGGCATCAGTCTAACATGAAAAGACCATAAGCCTTTTCTCTTAACCATATATACTGATTAATTCAGGGATAGACGTTGGAAGTAAACAGATTGGGAACTAAAGTATGTTACGGTATAGATTCATTGATTGATTATACTTTCTGCAGCAGGATCAATCCGAACCATTTGTTTTTATCTGTATATGTCTTGATCGTTTTAAACCCATATTCCTGCATATAATTTTTCACAACGGATAAATGGAATTTTCGACTGATTTCTATTAAAATCCTTTCATCTTGTTCAACGGTTATGGGGCCGGTTTCTAATTGTATTTCCTGGGATTGCAGAAATTGGCCGTATATTTCGATTTGGTCTTTTTCCCTGTTGTAAAATGCAACATGTTTAATTGCATCTATATCAATGGAGCAGTGAAGTTCTTTATTCATTCTCGAAAAGTAATTTTTTGTGAAAACAGATGTAACTCCGGCAGCGTCGTTATAGGCAGCTTCGAGAATTTTTACATCTTTTACAAGATCAATTCCTAACAAAAAGAAATCATTTTTCTGCAGATTATTGGAGATTTCATTCCAGAATCTCCATCTTAAAATCCTCAAAAATAGACCTATAAATCCATCCGAGGTTGTATTCCCAAGATTCTTTTTTTCTGGGAAAATAAAGCATGTTAATAAATGCCGTTATTGAGCTGTTTTGTTCACCGAAAATGCTCTCTATACAATCAGGGCAAATGCCACTATCGGAGTGTAGCAAACATATTTATTCCAGGATTGATAAGCAGACAGGAGGTATTCTGTTTTGACTGAACTGCCGGAACCAAGTTCGATCAAATGGCAAGGACCGGTTATTTGACTTATTTCATTGGCGTATTGCTGTAGAATTTGGGTTTCAGTACGGGTTGGATAATACTCCGGTTGATCGCAGATCTTTTCGTACAGTTCACTGCCAACCACATCATAAAGAAATCGACATTCAAGCTGTTTCGGTTTCATCTGCAGACCTGCTCTGACTGAATTTGCAAAATCCATGGTAGGATTTGAAATGGAACCGGCCTGCAGCACGATATTTTGTTGCTCTTCTAATGCATTGAGAAAATTCTGTCTGAGGCTATCGTAGTTTGAATAGGATTCATATCGCATGGAATCACCTTATGCAGTTACATTGACTCCCTTCCAGAATGCAACATAATCTTTAATATTTGCAGCTGCTTCTTTTGGGTTTGGGTAATACCAGGCAGCATCCTGATTTTTCTGGTTATCAACTGTGATATTATAATAAGATGCTTCGCCTTTCCATGGACAGGTGGTGTGGGTATCGCTAGGCTCGAAAAATTCATTTTTTATAGCTTGCGGAGGGAAATAGTAGTTCCCCTCAATTTCGATGGTTGCATCACTTTCCGCAAGCACAACCCCGTTCCATATAGCTTTAACCATTTGGCGGCCTCGTATGTAAGTATTTACTATTGTACTGTTACTGATAACAATTATCAGTTAGAGTGTATATGTCAAGGTTGTGAAGATGATTTTAACATATTAATATTGTTCATCTGTTTTGAATTATGGGTAAGATATTTATGGAAAATACTTTTTCAACAAAGAATAAACGTGCAATCTGCGGTATCTGTTCAGCCGGCTGCTGGGTTGTTGTTCAATATGATGATAATGGCCGGATGGCATCGGTTGGTCCAGATAAAAGCTCACCGCACGGGATGCTTTGCAGAGCTGGCCAGGCAGCCCCAGAAGTTGTTTATTCCAAAGACCGGCTGCAATATCCCATGCGCAGAGTTGGGCCTAAGGGAACTTTTGATTTTGAACGATTATCCTGGGATGAAGCCTATGAAATTATTGTCGCAAATCTAAAGCGTATTAAAAATGAATCCGGTCCAGAGGCAACTGCTGTTTATACAGGCAGCGGCAGTTTTGAACTCTCCTTGTGTGATGTTTTTCAACCTAAAGGAGTGGCAGTGTCATCTGCGGCAAGTGTACTTTTTCCTTTTGGTTCACCCAATACATTAGGGGTAGGAGCGCTTTGCTATGTTTCTTTTGCGATGATTGCCCCCCATGTGACCATGGGGAGAATGTTTATAAACACATATACTGATATTGAAAACGCAGAACTTATTCTTGTTTGGGGAAAGAATCCGGCTGCCCATGCGCCCCCAACTGATTTTCTCAGAATTCAACAAGCACATCAACGCGGTGCGAAAATTATTGTAATCGATCCCAGGCAGACATTATTAGCCAAATATCAGGGCTCCCAGTGGATACCTATCAGACCGGGTACGGATGGTGCACTGGCACTCGGTCTCTGCAACATTCTTATTCAGGAAGAACTTTACGATGAAACATTTGTACAGGACTGGACGGTAGGATTTGAGCCTTTTGCTGAGCATGTTCAACATTACCGACCAGAAATTGTTGAACAGATTACAGGTATCCCAGCCGATACTGTTGTTGATCTTGCCAGAGAAATAGCAGCAGCAAGAGGAGTGGCACCTGTCATGTACAGTGGACTGGAATACAGTGACGGGGCAGTTCAGGCAATCCGTGCGACATTTGTATTATGGGCCCTTGCCGGGCAGCTTGATGTACCTGGTGGGCTGTGTTTTACAATGAAAGAGAATCAATTCCCTATCAACCGGCAAGGTCATATTGAAAATCCTTCTCCAAGGAAAGCGGCCGGGTATAATGATTTTCCAATCTATACAAAATACCGCGGTGAATTTCATGCAGGGATCCTTCCTCGCGCCGTACTTGAACAAAAGCCCTACCCAATCCGACTTTTGTTCAGCCTCGGTTCCTCTATAATCACTTCCTGGCCGCAATCTGATATTTGGCAAAAAACTTTGGCAGGTTTGGATTTTTTTGTCTGTGTTGATCGCCAACTTACCGCTGATAGTGCCTATGCAGATATTGTTCTGCCTGCTGCTACTTATTTTGAAACTCAGTCCTACATGGTTTACGGGACTGTTTTCAGACTGCGTGACCGTGTTATAGAACCCGTTGGTGAAGCTCGGAGTGATTTTTTTATTCTATCTGAACTTGCCAAGCGCCTTGGATACGGCCATCTGTATCCGCAAAGTGAAGAAGAACTGCTCAAACATGTTCTCAAGA
>CAMYJP010000474.1 GCA_947258675.1 uncultured Desulfobulbaceae bacterium
GAATTCGGGCGGTGTGGATTGTGATCATGTCTTACGTGGTGTTCTAGGTGATATTGAGATAGCCCGACTTGATCTCTTTGATAAAATGACGCTTTCAGAAGTCATTCGTATCTGTCGTTCTTCTGCTAACCTTTCAGAGGCGGGGCGCATCCTTTTTGGCGAAACACGCCTGAAGAAAAAAAACATAAACGATTCAGACCGGTTAAGAAAATACTTGGCGAAATTCAATCTCGATTGGCAGAAACTGTTTGAGCGACTATAACTTGTCATGATTGATACTCTCGATGAAAGCTAAAAAAATCTAAGAAAGGCAACCAAATGAAATCGCGGAGCCAAAAAAGACCCGGAATAAGGGAGCTACATTTTTTAACTGATGATGGCATGGTAGCCTGTAATCCCCGTGATCGTGAAGCCGCTCATCGCGCCGAAGTTGAGAGAATTGCTAATGAGAACCCTGAAGTAGTAACTTGTAAAAAGTGTTGGGTCTTTATAAGAGAGACCAGAAAGTTGAGGTCGTCAAAAAAACGCCCAAACGAAATCAAACAATAGATCGTTCTTAATAATGGATTGCGCCGGACTATTGAAGTCTATATGTCTAGGGATTCCTCGATTCTCTTGGCGACTGATGCCCCCACCGTTCGTTAAAATTTCTGCGATAAAGTTTGCCTGATAAAATTCGAATCATAAACCTGGCAGAAAACCAGAAGATTTCAAAATTTACTGTTTTGGTAAGTTTATTATTGATGGGAATTGGGACAGAACTGTTTAATCGATCATTCTAAAGTTACGTATAGCTCCGTATAGGTGTGACAGACGCTAATTAAAATTAACCCCCTGTTTTTCCCGCTTTTTTCCCAGCGCTTTGTTTTTTAAAGCTATTGTTGATAGGCAGAGGGTTCGACTACTGTGTTCAAAATCTCAAACGAATTAAATTTGTAAATCAAACGTTAAGGTAGACGCTCTGCTGGGGGGGAGCCAGGGTGATGCCTTCAGATCTTCTATCCTCTTCGGCAGAAGGGGAACCAATGATGTCACTCTGCTGCAGAACGCCAGGGTGACTTTCTTTTTTGAAATCAACAAAAAACATTGCCCGGTTTGTTGTTTTTATACTTCCCAAAAATTATAACTGCTGTTAATCATTAACAGAAAAGTTACGCACTTTTAGAAATAGTTTGATATATGGTCGGGACAATGAAATCAGTCAACTTTGGTTCAACCGGCAGAGCAGTTTCCATTGTCGGTCTTGGTGGTGAGGGTGTGCTTCGGACTTTTAACCAGGGTAAAGAGGCACAAGCTGTTATTAAAGAAGCAATTGAGCAGGGAATTACTTACTTTGACTCTGCTAGAGTTTATTCAGACAGCGAACTTTATTACGGTTCAATTTGGAAAAAGGATCCCTCTCTGAGAAAATCTATATTCCAGACCAGCAAGTCGGCTTCACGTAGCAAGTATGGTGCTCTTGCTGACCTGAAGGATTCTCTTGAACGACTGCAGACAGACTTTCTTGACCTATGGCAGATACATGATGTCCGAACAGATGAAGACCTCCAGGCTATATCCCGCCCTGGAGGAGCAATTGAAGCTTTTATTGAGGCTAAGAAAAAGGGAATTGTCCGTTTCATAGGAGTGACCGGCCATCATGATCCCTATATTCTCACACGGGCTGTTGAAGAGCTGCCAGTGGATTCGGTCATGCTGCCCGTCAACCCTGTTGAAGAAATACTCAGTGGCTTTCTTACCCACACCCTGTCGGCAGCAAAGAAAAAAGGAATAGCAACCATCGGCATGAAAATTCTGGGTGGATCACATTATGTTATGCCAAAACTAAATATAACTCCTGAAACGCTTATCTGCTATGCTCTTTATCATGACATCACTTTACCAATTATAGGTTGTTCGTCTCCGGAAGAGGTACAAACAATCTGCACCACGGCCAAAAACAAAGGTCCACTTTCTGAGCGAGACAGAAAGATCCTGGTGGAAAAATTTAGACCTTATGCTTCCAAAATGGCTTTTTACAGGGGTGTACGGTAGCTAGGAGATTATCTTTATCGGATTTATTTACTTTCTTTAGTTTGGAAACATCTTAACTTTATGTAATGAAAAATAATGTTTGAAACAGTAATAAGTATGAATTCTCTGAATAGAAAAGCCAGGCCCTTTTATGGCACATAAAGGAAGTCTCAATGAAAAAAATCTATTTTGTTTTACTCTTACTGCAATTGACTCTGGTTTCATGTGGAGATAGCCCAAAGCAATTATTTGAAATAGCAGAATTCGAAATGCTTCAGACAAATTATCCTCACGCAACAAAACTTTATCAAGAGATAATTGATAAACACCCCAACAGTGAATTTGTGGAAAAGTCTCGTGAACGGCTTGAAGAGATCAGAGAAAAGCAATTGAAGTAGAGCCGTTAATTTGGAAATATATTGACCTGGTCAATTTAAAATATTTTCCATCTAAAAAAGGATCTTTTAAAAATATTTTATTTAGCAAGAGTCATAAAAAAGAGTGACTCTTCTTTTGATTCAATTAACAAGAAAGTTGAGGAGCAAAGGTAATGGCCCGTGTCTTGGTCATCGATGATGAAATAAATATATGCAAAAGTCTCCATCTGGCTTTAGAGGCAGACGGACATGAAGTTACTGAGGCTTATGATGGTGTCAGTGGAATAGAACTGATGCACGAGAAACCCGCAGACATTGTCATAGTTGACATTTTTATGCCAGAACAAGATGGAATTGTCACTATAAAGGAAATAAGACGTTGCTTCCCCGATGCAAAGATTATTGCCATTTCTGGGGGTGGCAGTCAAGGACGAACAAGTTCTTTAAAAGTAGCTAAGTATCTTGGGGCTCACTTTATTTTTAGCAAGCCTTTTGATACAGAAGAATTACTTGATGCAATTAGGGAGCTTTCAGTTTGAAGTCACCATCTTAGAATGGTGAATAGATACGCCCATGAAATTATGCTAAACTTGTATTTCTCTAGGTCAAGGTGTCTATATTGGAGCTTTACTATAGCCAGCATACACAATGAACAGACCTGAGTTGAATTGGATCTGGAATGTATGGTAGACATATTGAATTGGATTTAATCCAGATTTTAGCAACTAGCCTGCATATTTCATGAAGGTCCTTTTTTTTATTTGTAACGCTATTGGAAGCATTTTTTTTGAAATAATATCAAACTTTCTATCCATTCCAGCAACGACATTTCAGTTTCCAGTTAGTTGGGCCGTTTTTT
>CAMYJP010000475.1 GCA_947258675.1 uncultured Desulfobulbaceae bacterium
GAAGGTCAATTCTAGTTCGGCCCGATAATTACCATAATCATAACCATAGGCACCACCTATACCCCATCCGGCATCAAATTCAACTTTACCGGCATTGGATCCGGTAAGATCAGCATCATCAAGAAAAACCGCCTCAGCTTTGCCACTGAGATAGGAATTCCCCTCAGCATAAGCCGTTGAAGAGAAAAGGACTAAAGTTATACAGGCTAACCACAATAAAAAGTTCATTTTCATTTCTTCCCCTCCAATAAAATTTTCTAAGTTTATACTTTGATGAGTATATCTTTTACGTTGACAAGTTTAGTTATACCTGAGGTGTTCCGAAGAGGCAGTTTCTGAAAACTGAGAAAGCAGAAGTTCCCCCTCTTTCAAGCTGTTTTTTTTTACTAAGATGTCATAAGTGACTATGACAGCTTTATTGCCACGTGAGAATAACCACAGTCCAGTCGCCACCTGATATACTGAACCTGGTACTTTGTTTTGTCCCGTCACTCCGAGTTGCCCTTACAAAATAATCACCCGGTTTAAGGTCAACATATAACCATGGCCCTTGGGAAGTCGTGCTCGCAACCTTATTCTTGTCCAGCAGAATTTCTACCTGAACTTCAACCAGATAGCTACCCTCCTTCCAATGAGAAAAAATCAGCTTCAGGCTGTAAGCCGTTTGTGGTTTCCTGTCTACGAAACTCACACCTGCTGACAGCATACTGATTTTTTCGCTGGCAAATGCACGGTTACCAGTCATAATCTATATAAACGATAAGGCCAGAATGGTAAAAGTCGAGCACAGAAGATATGTTTTACAATACCGCATCCCCCCCCCTTATTTCTTAAAAAATAAGGCGTATTCTTCTAATTATCAAGGAATGAACGGTATGGAAATTAAGTAGAGTAACTAGGCGAAACTGGGTCGGCTTGACATTTTGACATTCTCTTCCCTGAATTACCAACATATCTCCCTTTATGTTTGACAGGATAGAAGTGAATATGTCTATATTGCAGTTTGTCAGGGATATTGGAGGAGTATTGGCCTGGCATAACCAGATTACATATTGAATGAAAGGTTATTTTCAGCGAGTTCAGATGGTGGCAAGCAATTTATAGGCAATATATGAATTATAAAAACCAAGCAAGTACCATCCTGGTGATTCTGGTTATCTTTTTTCTGTCGACCACTGCCCTGGCGAACGGTGAACGGGATATCTGTCCACAGCTTGAAAAACAGGTAGACAGCGTCAGGATGAAGTATTCCATTTCCGCTAATGTGGACGGTCCCATATACTTTGCTAACATCGGCTGCGGTATATTACTGCGCAAGGATCTCTGCGCCATGGAAATGGTCGCCTTTGACACTAGTGCCAAGGTATTCGACTTCTCCACCGGAGAAGAAATAGAATCGGTCAAGGCCTTCTATGTTCTTGGAGGAAAAAAGGAACCCATCCCGGAGATAATCGCCTTCAAGGAAAAGAAAGGGGCTGAAGAGTATGCAGCCGAACACGGTGGCCGGGTCATGGATTTTGATACTCTGGCGCAGAATATATAGGACAAATGAGGAAAAGATACGCAGGTAACAGAAATTTGTAATTTATACATGTTTAGGCTGGGTCGGACGAGGAGGCGGCTTCAATTTTTTTTTCATCTCTACACGTGCCAGATTCTCGACGTTACGGGCATCTATTTCTTCCGGCAGGTTTCGGTATCTATTTATATTAAATTGGGTAGGGTTGGTACCTACTGCTTCTAATATTTCGTTTCGCGTATCAGCGTCCAGACCGTATATCGACCTATACCAGCCTCGAGCATGCTCTAGATCTTTGCCTGTTATGTGGTTAGTGAAATCGTCGCATGTTTGTACAGCAACCACTCCTATCCTGGTGTCCATCCATAAGCTCTTCGCTAGCTTGAAACCATTAGTTTCCTGGGTACCGAATACCCCTGCAGCTATACCCTGGGCAATTCTGAACCATTGCTCTGCGTGCCGACTTTCATGGTATATGGCAGCGCATAGTTCTCTCATCTGAATGGGGTTGATTGTGCCTTGAATTAGATTTTCATTGATTATTAATTGCCATTTACTGAACCTAAGACGACCGTTATCATTGCCGATGGGGGCGGATACCGGCGTAAGTTGTGGGATTTTTAAAGATAGAAAGATCGCGTTGACAGCTTTAACCAAGTTCAGTGGTATTGTGCCATTGGTTTGGTAAGTTTGCCACTTATTATACACAGTTAAGCATTGAGCCGCATGGTATTGTGCATTTTGAATTTCTCTAAGGGTAGCCATAATAAACCTCAATATTTTTGTTAATGATGCTACAGGTGAGGTGATAAGAAGGTGATAGGTGAGGTGAGGGTGATAAGAAATCGCTTTTTTGGGATCGCGCCAAAAAACAGGAGGCCATACCAACCGACCCTGCATCCTAACGTTTAAATACCTTGTAGTGCAGTCGGCAAGAGCTGTCAATAAAATATCCGGCCATAAACCCAGATAGATACAACAAGCCCCTCTCAAAACCAGAAAAAAATACGCACCGCCACATCCAC
>CAMYJP010000476.1 GCA_947258675.1 uncultured Desulfobulbaceae bacterium
AATAATGTTTCTTGCATGGTTGTTATGGAGGGGGGCCTCCCAGTAGGAATTATCACCGAGCGAGATGTGGTCGCTATTATGGCTAAGGTTTTGGAAAGCCCCCGGTCAGGAGAACTTCGTGCCTCGGATTTCATGTCTACGCCACCAATTACCATAAACAAAAATGCGACACTTTTTGAAGCGTTAGTAATTGCGCAGGCTCGAAAGATAAGACATTTACCGATTGTTGATACTCAAGGAAAATTAGCAGGCATTGTGACGTATTCAGATCTTGTTCGTATGCAGCTCTATATTATTGAAAAACAGCGTGAAATCATTGAGCAATCCGTTGCTACCCGAACGAAAGAATTACAGGAGGCGAATGACCAGCTAAAAGCCCTTTCTTATAAAGATTCTTTACTGGGTATTGGTAATCGTCGCGCAATGGAAGTTGACCTGAAACATACCCATAACGCGGCAGTTCGATATCAACGTCCTTACTCTTTGGTATTATTTGATGTTGATTATTTTAAACGGTATAATGACCATTACGGTCATAAAGAGGGTGATCAGACCCTTCAGCGTGTTGCGGGGCATCTTCAATCTTCTGTCCGCAAATCAGATAGATTATATCGATACGGAGGGGAAGAGATTCTTCTTCTGTTGCCGGAAACAAAACAGGTTGGCGCATATACTTTGGCAGATAGGGTTGTTAGAGAGCTTGCTGAACAAAGTATCCCACACGAGACCAGTAACTACAATATTCTTACCGTCAGTGCCGGAGTTGGTTATGAAGAGCCGACGAATTTAAAGATGAAAAACTGGCAGGATCTTGTTGAAAAGGCTGATCGTGGACTGTATCGGGCTAAGTCGAATGGGCGCAATCAGGTAGCCTTGGAATCGCAGGCAGCATAAAGAATAAGTTGGTTTTGCCTAACTTTAATGAGACCCTAGAGTTTTGGGGAATTTCTACAAAATTTTAACCATCTGTCTGACCGACGATAGTAAACCATGAAAACCCAACATAAAGCGGTGGATGATACAAAGAAAATGCGTGTGGCAATGGTGGCTTGGGAGATAGGCCGTTCTGTCAGTAATTTGGGTACTCAAATCGGCGGGTTGGGAGTTGTTATAGAGGAGCTCCCAGGGGAATTGGTGAAAGCAGCAGCCAGGAAAGGAATTGAGCTTGAAGTAGAAATCCTCAGCCCCTGTTTTGCCCATTTTGACAAAAGCAAGCTGAGCTTATGTGATGAGCAACAACCGGTTACAATAGCCGGCAACACTTTTGCATTTGAAGTGTATGAACATATCTTTCCGGATGGGCAGAAAGTTATTTACTTCTGGGATGACTGGCAATTGCATTGGACTGGTCCCAAGGCTATTTATCCGGATGATCCGCAAATGGCGCTAAACTTGTTTGCGGCAATCAACCAGGCAATGGCAGGCTATATCAGAAAAAATTATTATGATACCGTCCATTTGCATGACTACCATGTAGGCCTCATTCCTTTTTATCTGGGCGATTTATTTTTAAAAACGGTACCGGTCCATTTCACAATTCACAATGCTTCTTACCAGGGAATTATTCCCTTGCTCGACGGTGGATACAGTTCTCTGGATAGAATTAATTTAAATGGGCATGATCTGTTTCATAAGTACTTTGATTTTTTTGATAATCTTAACTTAATGAAAGGGTGCATGCTCAAGGTCCATAAAAGCGGCGGGAAAATAACCACAGTAAGTGGTGATATATCAGGATCTTGGGGATATGCTGCTGAATTAAAAGAGGGGCATTCCCAGTTGGCCTCCAAGGTACAGGTTCAGAAAGGCAGTCCGCCAGATGAAGTTTTTGTTCCTAATCGCCATCTGGATATTTTTGAGAAGTTGCCAGTTGTAGGGATTACCAATGGTTTGCATGGCCGCAATCGGGCAGATAATCTCCCTGAATTGAAGGCGGCAGTTCTGAAGAAGATACAGAAGAAAAGCCAATCAGAAGGGGTGTTATTCAAAAATCCGATTGTTCAGAATGAAATGCTGGCAAGAAATCATAATTTTTCCGTCGGCAAATTACATATCAAAAAGACCATAAAACGTTTGCTGCATCTTGAAACGTTTGGCTCGGAGCCGGACGGGGATCCTATATTGTTGACGGCTGTTGGCAGACTGGTCGAGCAAAAAAACTTTAATCTTATTGCCGACATTATCGAGCGCACTTTATTTTTTGATCCTGGCTGCAAATTTATAATATTAGCCTCTGCACCAACAGGCGATTCTAATGGAAAGGCAACTGAAGCAAGGTTTTTTCGATTGGCATCCATCTATCCAAATCGTATTTATTTCAATAATTCTTTTCATATTTTCTTATCCAAACTCATACTGGCCGGCGGAGATTTCACCCTGACACCTTCTCGATTTGAGCCATGCGGACTGGTTGACTATGAAGCGTCCCTACTGGGCAATATTGTTATCGGCAGGGCGACAGGGGGACTCACAAAGGTACGCCATTGCGCCTATCTTTATGATTGGCTTGATATCGGCGACACAATTGGCGAGGCTCGTG
>CAMYJP010000477.1:0-2533 GCA_947258675.1 uncultured Desulfobulbaceae bacterium
CCCTCGGAATGGACTTTCTCACCCTCACCTGTTAACCGAATCATTCGATTGCGCCGATCGCTCCCAGGGAGAATAGAGATGAGCCCCCGCTTTTCAAGGGGAGCAAGATTCCTTGTCAGTGTCGTTCGATCCATGATCATTATAGAGGCTAGATCTCCAATTGCAGATTCACCTCTCAGCACCAAGGCGTTAAGCAAGGAGAACTGTGTTCCCCGAAGTCCAACCGGTATCAAGGCCGCATCATATAACTGGGCAACAACCCTGGCAGCCTTGCGGACACTGAAACCTAGACAGGTTCTCGCCACCTCAAGGCAGATTTTCAAGTCTACTGATTCCTGCTTTTTCTCCATTATGTGTATATACACCTATACGTTGACCTTGTCAAGATCGCTATATCTCCGGGGGGCACAATAGCCTTTTCTATTTCTGATATGGTGGCTATAACAAACCGCTAGTTTTTGAATCTACTATTCCTGATGAACGATATAGAGTTGTTATACAAAGTAGAAGTAAAAAGGCTAAGCGTAGAATACATTTCAAGATTCTTGGGCCGGATGGGAATCCAATAGTTAATGAAAATGATAGTTACAGAAAGCGTACAAGAGCCTTCAATTTTATTGCGAGCGTACCTGGTGGGTATACATTAACAATAGATTATTATTATAAACCAGGAGGAGATGATCTCCCACCTCAAGCTGCAAAATACACAAATACTAAATGGGTAAATGTTTTTCAAAATGATCGTACAAGACTATTAGGTATTCTAGAGAACTTTATCGTCCTGTGGTAATAGATAATGTTGTTTCTGTATTATCTTTTAGTACAAATCCAATGTCTGATCCTAAGGGGGGAACACAAAATGCCATACAGGTTGTAGTTCAAATGTTGAAAAAGAAATAATAGGAGAATGGGGAGGAATGACTGGAAAACAGGATCTTGTTTTCTATGATGATGGTCGCATTGAAATGAAGGGTCATAATCATGGCATGTACGTTGGTCAATATACATTAGAAAAAGGGAATAAGCTGACAAGCGATTTTGAAAGACTTTCTAAACCCGTAAAATTTTCAGCACAAATTCGTGGAGAGAAACTCACGCTTTTATTCCCAGAGGGACGAAAAGAAGTCTATTTAAAGAAATGACAGAAATTAACATGGCTATGCTTGCCAAACCAAAGATCGACTTCGTTGATTCAGTGATAGCTGATATGCATTGATGATTAAACTCACCTTGATTGGGGATGAGATAACCATCATAAATCAATTACTATAAAGTCAAACTATATTAAGTTGACTCTTTCCATCATAAACATTGGAGAAATAGCGGGTGCTTAAGAAATTCAGGTGGTGGCAAGTTTTTACTGAAAAGGGTGCGTCCTAATTCTTTTTGTACTCCCTAAGATGATATATCGCAAGACCTGACCCTCTCTGTTCTTATTGACATTCCTGACCCCTGTATAGCATTAGTCAGGTGCGGTGTGTTTTCATGAAAAGTCAAAGTTTCATAAGGATAGCCGGACTTCCTTTGCCTGGGGTCGTTTTTTATGGAATGGCAAACGAAAAAATTATTCTGCCCAGGTTTTTTCACCCATGATAAAACTGGTATCTCAGCTGATTTTCGGAGTGCTCTTCTTTTTCGTTGTGAGCTGCGGCGGAAATGAAAATAAACCGCTTCCTGCTTTTACACTATCGAAAAGGCCTGTCACTGATGGGCTTTTGTTTGATTACACCAGTTCTTTTACCAATATTGAAGAATACACCCGGAACTACCTCCGCACACTCAAAGAAACATATGGGATTGAAACCTGCATCGTTGCTCTGAAAGAAATGCCCCCTGATCAGACAATTGAAGAACTTGCCGTGAATATATTCCAAAACTGGGAAATAGGAAGGAAGTCTGACGGAAAGGGACTTCTCTTTCTTTTTATTGATTCCGACAAACAGGTACGCATTGAAGTCGCCTATGAACTGGAGGATGTATTTACCGATGCTTTTTCAGGGTACATCGAAGACCTACAGCTCCGTCCGAATTACCGTGCTGGAAACCTTGAGGTCGGAATTATGGCCGTCTTTGAAGAGGTGGAAAAACGGGCTGTATTGAAGAAATTTGGAGAATACACGGATGATGAAATAAAGGAGTCAGATTTCAGATTATTGTCAGGCGGAGGCGGCGCATCGAAAAAAATATCATCGTATCTTGAGGAACGCTCCGGAAAGCTAATTGACACTGCACCCTCCCAGGTTGCATCAGGCAGGCAAGCCGAAACCCCCGCTAAAGCCTGGGAGATTTTGCTCAATAAATGGGCCGGGAAAAACTCCTATCCCAACATCGATGTATACACGGAATCGACAAAGCTGGCGATGGGTAACCAGAACAGCCCCGATGACCAGCGGGTCACCAAACAGGCACGGCTTCTTTTGAATCAACCCTATGCTACCAGGCAGAATCTGGTCAATGCGTTAATTTATTTCAATAAGAAAAAAGGATGGGAATATGCGCCCTACCTCTTCACCAATGACGGAGCAGGCTGGAA
>CAMYJP010000477.1:2608-5973 GCA_947258675.1 uncultured Desulfobulbaceae bacterium
TAAATACAATAATTTATTCAGCGGATTGAAGAGTAGTTTCCGCAAAGATATTCCCAATGCGGATGATCTATCATACAACATGAAGGATGACCGGCAAACAGCGGATAAGATCAGGAAGCTGGAAAAGCAATTCACCATCGACACCCATGATTTTGCTGTTGCGTTGGAGCTTGGCAGGTTGGGAGTAGTGACGGCGCGAAGGCCGCGGCACGTTTTTAAGCCTCTGAACAGGGCAAAAGAAATCCTACCGGCTGCCTCAGAGCCTTATAAATACCTCGCCGTCTATCATGTAATGAGCAACTTTCAGTACGAATCCGCGCTCAAGGAAATAAAACAATTCAATAAAATAAAAGACTCCATTTTTGGTCTCAATTTTCAGGGATTTCTTCACTATAAATTGAGAGAATATGAAAAAGCGGCGAAGTTCTTCAGGAAATCTCTTTCAAAGCAGCAGTCTGTCTATGCCTATTGCAAGCTCGCCAGAGCTGAAGCAATGACCTATCAAGAAAGTCCCAAACTGGACCTCAGGCGGTCACTGCATAAAAAAAAGGCTGCAGATGCCTATTATTCTGCAGTAAAGCTTTCAATCAACAGTTGGCGGATTCCGATGCTGGAAAACTGGCTCCGGCATAAGGGTGTTTTACCGGAGAAACCTTGAAATCTTAAGGCCTTCTGCCATGTGACAAAGAGAAATTGGGTCAGCTTGACATTTGCGTATTTGACACATATTAAAAAGTTAAACTGTCTCCCTTTATACGTAACAAAATTAATCCTTTGTTTTTCCCGCTTTTTTCCCAGCGCTTTGTTTTTGCAAGCTATTGTTGATAGGCAGAGGGTTCGACTTCCGCCCTTCAACATCTAACTTCCTGAAACAGATGTCTTTTGCTCTTGCAATGAATGGTTATTTTTTTTCCTGCCTAGAACTAAACTCATAGTATCAAATTGACATAACTACTAAATACATGATAGACAATTTTTTATGGTCAATTTTCTATGTTGGCAAGCTATTAAGAACTGCTAGTAGATAAAAATTGACCTCCAGATTGATGCAAATGGTTACTTTTTCCCATCTACGTTTGGGGTAATTCCCATCAAAGATTTTGAATTATTTAATGATAATTATATGTGTGTAGGTATTGATGTTTTAGGTGACTCTTTTATTATACGCTATCAGCACTTAAATAATCCAGGATGAAAATAATCCAGGATGACCTGGACCTTTTGGAGTAACTGCATTGAACGTAATTTTGTCAAACCTTGACCCCGTTGGGGTTGGACATATAACTGGAGTACAGGAAACTAACAGAACTGGCGGCTTTGTTGGATTGAACAGTCAGGATTTTCTGTTAGGTAGTAATCCTCTGTCCCCTTATATCCAAATAAAAGTTCCTGATCTTGCTCTTCCACCAGGAATATCTGAAATATCATATAATATTAATTTCTCTAATCCAATTCCTATCCCCTCAACTCTGCCAGTTTTAGGTACAGGTTTAATTAGCTTGCTAGGCATTAGGAAAAGGACGGCTTGTAATAGATAAGATATGTTACTGTCGACATTTGTAAAAGCCTGCTATTGAAATTGGATGATGAAATGTTTTTTTATTTTCTCATTTTTTTTAAAAGAAGAGTCATCTTTACAATGAAGAAAAAGGTTGTTTTAACTCTGAAATCAATTTTAACCTGCCTTGTACCGTTAATGTTGGCTCCTTTGTTTTTATCTGGCTGTGTCACTTTATTTGGAGGACCTTCATATAAAGAATTTAGCGCAAACCTGTCATCTATAGAGCCCAATAAGGGCAGGCTTGTGTTTTATGGAACCAATACAAAGTGGCATGGTTTTCTCACCGGCGGAAAATGGAAAGCAAAAATTAAAATTAATGGAGAAAATATTGATACGCCACATGGAGAAGATATTTTTTTTATTGTAGATCGGCCGGCAGGGGAAAATAACATTATTGTTAATGGTGAAGATATATATGGTCTCATAATTGAAAGAGGGAATACCTATTTTTATGAAATGCAAATATATAAAAAACAGGTCATAGGATTTACTTTACGCCAATTTGATTTTTTTCTCAGGTTATTAAAAGTCGATCCGGTTAATGCAGATCAAGCGATCAAAGCAATGACGTATAAGGCCGTTATAGAGACTAATTAAGATAAAACACATAATTGACAGTCATGAATTTAATCAACGGGTACACTGATTATTTTTCAAAAAACGGTCTCTGCATCGGGATTTTTTTTGTGGGGTAGACGGTAAGTGAGTTATAAAGGTTGAAAATTTATCTTTTCGGGAACGTTAAGATAGCCATAATTAATCAGATCAACGAAGCCAGATTGAGAATTGAAATTCTTGGTCTGGCTTTTTCATTTTCAGGGCAAGAATATATTTATTGACTTACTTCCCCTGTCAGGTTGATATATGTCCAGTATACATCTGGTAGAAAATCGTTAGGTTACAGAATTTAAGGTTTTGGCAACCTATGTTGATTTGGACTTGGTTCAAGATGTTGTCAAGATCAGATTGACAATATAGATAGAGAATTAATGGCAACATAGGAAGATGAAAAAACTGACAATTCGTTGGCAAAGATTAGTAAATGATAGTGGTCAAACTTGCGAACGTTGCAGAGAGACAGGAGAAGCGGTTGAGAAAGCATTTAACAGACTCAAAAAATCACTTTCCGAATTTGATATAGAAGTTGTATTGCATAAAGAAATACTAGATTTTCCGGTTTTCATAAAAGACCCTCTTCAATCAAACCGCATTTGGATTGAAGGGAAACCACTCGAAGTTTGGATCGGCGCAAATGTTGGTAAAAGTCAATGTTGCGAGGTTTGTGGAGATTCCGAATGTCGTACAATTTCAGCTAATCAAAATACATTTGATGTAATTCCAGAAGATTTAATTATTAGGGCGACTCTTTTAGCTGCAGCAGAATTACTCATAAAGTAGCTTAAAATTGCCACAATTAATGTTGAATGGTAAGAAAATTGCTGATGTTCCAGATGTTGGCAACACATTTATTACGTGTAGTGTTTACTCATCGATTCCAGATGGTGGCAAGGCATCTGGTATTATTATGTTTCCGCATTTTATGTAATACCGCATGTAGTCTCTTTTTAAGAAAGGACTTTTTTAAATTCTTTTTCCGCCTCGACCGTGCCGATAAGAATAAGTTCTTCGTTTTTCTTTAACTTAACAGTTGGATCAGGATTGACGTTAAAAGAAACGCCTGAACGGATTGCAATTACATTACACCCCGTCTTTCTTCTTATCTGACTTTCAGCAAGTATTTTCCCTGTTAAAGAAGCAGGGACAGGTGCCTTGAATACATTTAATCCTTCGGCCAGCATCAGTA
>CAMYJP010000478.1 GCA_947258675.1 uncultured Desulfobulbaceae bacterium
ACTCATCGGTTCGTCATATACCAAGACGGAATACAGCAGGCAGAGATTGCTGGCAGCTTTACAAACTGGAAACGTTTGCCATTACAGCCAGCCGGCACAAGCGGGTACTGGGAAACGACTTTGCAACTGCCTGAGGGTGAACATCGATATATTTTCATACTTGATGGTAATAGGTTATTAACAGATCCAACTGTCTCTGCAAAGGAATCTGACGATTACGGGTCAACTAATTCCATAATATCAATTGGAGCCTGATCATGAAACAGAGAATGGTACCTACTATAGTTTTTTTATTATTGGTTGCAGGGTGTGCGCAGAAGCACTCTTACCATTTGGAGGGTGAAACCCTGACTCTTTTGTATAAAAACAGCAATGCAAAAGAAATCTTTTTTGCCTCATCCCTTGATAATTACTCCTATCATTCCGCAAAAAAGATAAAGAATAATATCTGGAAAATTTCAATACCAGCAGCAGACGAATTCAAATATTTTTACATTGTTGACGGTATGATTACACTCCCTGATTGTCGTTACACGGAACAGGATGATTTTGGCTCAAAAAACTGTCTTTTTGTTTATGAGATGTAATTATTACGTGTAACTTAAATGCCAATCAATCGTTTAATTAGTAAAAGAACAAACAAACCATGGAAAAAATATGAAACCAGTTCGAAGAGGTATGGTCATGAAAAACATTATTAGTATTTTATTAAGTTGCATTTTACTTGCGACCACATCGTTGTTGGCCGCTGATGAAGAACTGCCGCTCGAATCAAATACAGCTCTGCAGGCACGCGAGCAGGCAAGGACCCAATATCAGGCTCAAATAGACAAGGATGAAACTCCTGCCTTACTGCAGGCCATGCAGCAATATCAGTTTTCGCATGCAAACATGCTGCATGTACAAAGCAAATTGCAGGAGGCAAACAAGAAGGGACTGCCTGTTGAGCCACTTATGAATAAAGTCCATGAGGGAATTGCCAAAAAGGCTCATGAAGACAAAATTGTTGCTGCTGTTAACCGCGTTCAGGAAAGAAATGAATACGCATACAGGCATGCGAATAATCTCACCAATAATCCTGAACAGGTGAGGATGCTAGCCCGACTCACCACTCAGGCTCGCACCGCAGGATTAAATAAAGATGATTGCGATACGCTGATGAATCATTTACAGACCAGATTGCAGAGCAGAGATCGTGATCAAGCCAAATCAATGGATTCTAAACAAGCAAATGATCTTGCCCGAGAAGCTCTGACAACTGCCCGGGATATGGCGCGAAGAGGAGTCACATCAGGCTCCGTCGCCAATGTTGTAGGGAATGCTCTTCAGCATGGTTATCATGCCAAGGATATGCAATCTATGCGTAATACTTTTGCAAATCAGACGAGACATACATCACCTGAAAATGTTGCCCAGGCGTTTGCTCATGGAATCAATCAGGGATCAAATGCTGCAGGCCTCGGATCTGCTTCAGGAGGTTCTGGATTTGGTGGATTTGGCGGGAGCGGTGTAGGTGGTTCAGGTGGGAACTCCAGCGGTGGAGGATCAGGCGGCGGAGATGGCGGTTCCGGCGGTGGCGGAGATGGCGGTTCCAGCGGTGGCGGCGGTGGTTCCGGCGGCGGTGGCGGCGGTGGTTCCGGCGGCGGTGGGCATTAAGCCATTCAATAAAAAAATCGCTAGATTTATATAATACATTTTTGTTGCCAATGGGCAAATTAATTAAAATGATCGGTAAGTTAAACTGTTGGGAATATAAACATTGCGAGCGTGGACCAGCACACGACGATTATGAAAAAAAAGATCTATGTCCTGCTGCAACATCAGTTGTTCATAATGGTATTAATAATGGTGTTAACGCAGGTCGATTCTGTTGGAAAGTTGCAGGAACATTTAGTACAATGAACTTTCAAGGCAGTTTCACCAAGAAGATTATGTTAAGATAGGAGAAGGAACTTACTTTACATAATTCTGTTTTATTTTTTTTAAAAACACCTCACTTTATTCCTTGACAAGAAGTCTTTTAATGAACCACCTTATACCTATATTATATCCTTCTGAAATATAAATTCTCCTTCCAAGTTTACTTCTTAAAATTCTTTAAAATTTCAGTCCCTAACCCTCTGTACCCAAAATATTATAAACTGCCACATTGTGGCCTTTTCGATTGACATTATATCCATTTTTTTTTACACTATTGGGAGAGACAATTTTTCATATTTTATCCTTCAATCAATTGATAATTTCAATCTTAAAGAGATTATTCAAACAGATCCAATATCGCGTCTCCACTTATTCCAGATCCTTGAGGAGACTTTTTTTTGCTGGACAAACGACTAATTGAGCAACCTGTCTGATTTTGGTTATGTTGACAAAACATAGCTCTTGTCTAGTAATACTTTGGTTCCGGTAATAGTAGTACCAGAAGCTAATACCAATGTAACTAAACTAATATATTGGACAAAACTAAGTGATTAATCTCTCCAAACGTCTGCCAATCTTTATTTTTGCATTGTTTATCTTCTTTCCCTA
>CAMYJP010000479.1 GCA_947258675.1 uncultured Desulfobulbaceae bacterium
GGTTTTTTCGGCGGCTCCCTTGGGAGTAAGGATATATTTTACGCGGTTGGCCGGGATGTGGGTTACCTTGAAGTACCCCTTACTCACCAGCCGTTTTATGAAAGAATTGGCCAATCCCAGGGAGATACCAAGCTTTCGTGCTATTGCTCGCTGGCTTGGGCTTTGTTTCTGCTCAATTTCTTCAAGTATCTTCAGAGTGCGGATATCTTGATTATCCATGGTGAAAACGATTAATCACGAAGTTTTTGTGTCAAGTTAATGGGCTGGACCCCTTAACGAAAATAGTCTTGCCGATGTTTGTAAATCCCTGCTGCGACTGGCGCTCCAGGCGTTCAATCGCTGAACGTTCAAATAATGAACATATTTGGACGGTTTTGTCAACAAAAATTCAAATGGAGGATGCATGTATGTCAGTGGACTGATTTTGAAAGAGTGGGGAGTGGGTATTTTTCTGTGACGTTTAATGACACATTCGCTGAATAGTGATCGTCACTTCCGGCAAGCGACTTGTAGCTGGACGCAGAATATGGCTGTATGTCAAGACTTGATCGGAAAAGATGAAGGAACAGTTGAGGGTTTCAATTTAGACCCTTTGTCCGACACATCGGAGTTTATGCCCATTATTTTGGGTGAAAATGCTCAGGTGTTATGAGTAGCTTGAATAAACCTCAATTGTGATTTTGAGCTGTAAAGGGTCTTATTTCCGGTTTACAGGATCATGTTCTTGTAATTTGTAAGAACTTCACGCCAGGTGGTTCTGTAAACCATTTTTACACCATTTATCTTTTCTTTTAATAGTATCCGTTAAAATGGCATCATTCCTGGGCAAATTGTTACGGGCTTTCATGGCATGAAAAAGATGATATGCGATAGCTGCGAAACGCAGATTCATCCTGTGTACTCCGTTATTAAGAAGCCGGGCGGCAAATTCACTATCTTCCCTGCCCCAGCCGATAAAATCTTCATTAAAACCATTAACCGCCAGTGCGTCTTTACGAAAAAAAGCGAAGTTGCAGGTCCTGATCCCATTTAAATCAGATCGTTGACTGGAAAACAACCGGGACAGTAAAAGAGATCTGATCCCATTTTTTCTATTTCCCATACTCACATCAAAATTGGTTATTCCGTTTTCATCGCCTTGAAGCATTTTTTCAGTAGCCTTCCGGCTGAGAAGTACTCTAGAACCCTGGATAAAGAATCCGGGCCTGGCTTTTTTCAGGTGATCCTCTACAAAATAGCGATCAAGAACTATATCCCCATCAATGAGGATAATGTATTCTCCTGTAGCCCCTGCAATGGCCATATTTCGACATCGTGCCGCTCTGAATCCTTCATCTTCGTGCCAGATATAATTGATCGGGATCGGACTGCCTGTCTGGTATTCACGAATCAATTTTCCGGTACCATCGGAAGACCCGTCATCCGCCACTATGATTTCATCCGGTAAAACACTTTGATTCAAAACGCTTTTCAGCGATAGTTCAAGCGCTTCCTTCCAGTTATACGTGACGATTATTAAAGAGGTCTTCATCCGCGCTTTCCAGATATTATCTGTTGATATATATCCTCATATTGATCTGTTACTTTATCCCAACTGTAGTCTTCCGCGGTCTTTCTAGCCTTTCTGCCAACCAGATTATGAAGATTCCTTTCCTTAAGCATATGCAAAACTTCGGCAAGTTTATTCTCATCATCGGCGATAAAGCTGTTTTCTCCATGTTGAATCAGGCTTGCGACTCCACTATTGCTGCTGGTGACACATGGTATTCCGCATGCCATACCTTCAAGAATCGTCATTCCGAAAGCTTCCGAAAGAGACGGCAGGACAACTGTATCAGCCATCGCATAATACTGTCTAACGTTATTACTGAGCCCTTTAAAAGATACCTGATTTTCAAAGCCATGTCGTTTGACAAGTTTTTTATAGTATTGCATATTTTCGCCACGCCCCACTACAATCAGTTTTATTGAACGATTCAAGGCGGCTATCACTTTTTCCAAACCTTTTCGTTTGAATTCTGAACCGACAAACAAAACTACGAATTCATCATCAGCGATGTTTTCAGACTCTCTGAGCTTCGGACGGTTATCCTGAACCCAGGCAGGATGAAACCAATCAGTATCAACTCCCGGTGGGATGACATGGACATTATTATTTCGTTTATACTGGCAGCGCACATCATTCCGGATAACATCAGATACAGCCACAAGCCGTTCTACTTCGATCTGTTTGCGCTCAAGCCAAAGGTGTATCAAGCTGCGAGGGTTCAAATAGAGTTGATCAATTTTTCTTAAACCTGAATGCCGGGTAAGGCCGCTATGAAAGGAAAAGCTATGCAGGGTGGAAATATCCTGTTTCATATGCCCACGCTCGTGGGAATGGATTACGTCATATGTTTTATTTTCCAGTAATCGCGATGTTTCAATGGCAAATGATAACAAGTTGGTAGCACTGGAAAACTTCCAGTAATTGGGAACAAGAGTAACGTCAATTCCGTCTGTAAGTTGTGCTTCTGCCCGCCAT
>CAMYJP010000480.1 GCA_947258675.1 uncultured Desulfobulbaceae bacterium
GATGAAGTTCATCCAGGGGGTTGAATCCGGCAACATTCACGTTAACTGGGGTCCGCAATGGCGCACCGATCTGATGCCATACGGCGGACTAAAAGAAAGTGGCATGGGTAAAGAGGGACGTCGATATGCGATGGAGGAAATGACGGAATTGAAGATGGTGGTCATGCACCTGGAATAGGAACGATAACCGTGAAGCAACTATTATTGGACCGGAATAGTTTATTGAAAAACATTATTGAAAAGGGGGACATTCGTTATACCAAGATTAGCCAGACTAGATGCACCCGGGATTTTGCATCATGTCGATTGTGTGTCAGGAAGATCGATGTTCAAATGCTTATCCCTTTTTATCTATAAGATTGACAGGTTTTTAAATAAAGCCAGAAAACCTGATTAAAAAAAATAAGGGGTCAGAGTAAAATTTTTTTACTAACACACTAAGCATGTGTCCTGTTAGTATTCTCTGATGGTGACACTCTCTGAAAGGACCACGTAGCCCATGAATATTAGCAAGATTGATAAGAAAGCTCGTATCGGCATTATCGGTGCAGGACCAGCCGGTCTCTCAACAGCATGGTTTCTAGGTAAGCATGATTTCCGCAACGTAACAGTCCTGGAGAAGCTTGGACGAATCGGTGGGCTTTGCAAGAGCCTTACAATCGGCGGCATGTCCTACGATCTTGGGGCAAACTATATCACCTGGGCTTACACTGAAACTCGCAAGATCGCCAGGGAACTCAGGGCGACGACCTACATGGAAAAGCCCTACACCTCGATCGAAATAAGCACGAATGCCGAGGGCAAGGAATCGGCACGTTACCGTCCACTCAAAGAAGCGGTATTGTTTAACCCCTTTACCAAGGAGAAGGTCAGTCTGCTTGAGTTTATGGTGGCAGCTTTTAAATACCTATGGCTACGTATTCTCCTGATCTCTGTCATCGACCGGCCCGATTATCTCGCTCGCATTGATAATAAAAGTCATCCTGAACTTTGTGTTAACTTCAAGGATTGGCTGCGAGTGAATAAGCTAGATGCATTAGCGTCATTGTTCGAGTTTCCAGTGACGATTATGGGTTACGGTCAGTTGCGGGACATAGCTGCACCCTACGTGCTCCGTTACATTTCGCTGAAAACATTCTTCCCGATGATCGCACACAATATCCCATTTTTGGGCCCACTGTTTCAGTTTCTTTTGCCATGGCCGAGGCGTTTTACACTGGGATTCCAAAGATTGTGGCAGCAGGTAGCATGGAGGACTAATGTCCGTCTAAACGTCGATATCCAAAAAATAACACGTGACTCAAGTTCATCGGAAGCACCGATTCAAATCAAGTATCGGACGCTGCAACAGGAACTTAACAACCTGGATACGATCGAGGGCTGCATGGATTTTGATTACCTGATTCTCGCTTGCCCGCTGACCCCGGATGTCTTCCTGCAGTTAGGACTGGAAAGAACTCCAGCCGAAATCGAGATGAGTAGTAAAATTGTTGTTAATCCATATTGTATGACCACCTACTGGGTAGAGGATATGCAGATGCCACAACCCATTGCACCCATCCTGCCTTTACCAGAGCGTGGTAGACCCTGGGCAATAGCGCGCCAATTTCAGCATATGGGGAATTACTTCACGCAGTTCTATACAAGGACGGAAGATAAGGATTGTGATCGCACACAAAATAAAATGAATTGGAATCGTATTGAGGCCGAGGTGAAAGCCGAGGTACGAAAGCTTATTGGTCTGCTAGGGGGGCATCCAGATGAAACAAACTCACGCTGGTCCACTTATGATCGTTTCACTTACTTCCAGCATGTTACGCCCAAAGTAATCGGAGAAGGTTACTATAAGGCCCTACAGGACATGCAAGGTAGTGACAATACATTTTATGTCGGCGGCGTGACTGACTTCGAATTGGTCGAACCCATCGTTCAACATTCGAAATATTTAGTGAACAAATATTTTTTAGGGCGCAGTTGAAACATTCAACTTGTAGCAAACAGAACAAGTGAATAGCCTTTTTATTGCCGCTGTGAGAGGCCACTTTCCCGGATATTTTATCCTGAGCACGTCGAAGGTCCCGCTTTTCATGCGGAACAACAGTCACGCCGCGGCGTGATTGTGGTCGCCATCTTTATTGGGATGTTGATTATTATATCGGTGTCCCTTTTCTTTCTTTGCCGAATGCATAAAGCGCAATGAGATATATTGCTTTTCCAATCCTAGGATGATAACATTTCAACATGAAAAAAATTTGGGTTAACAGAGCCAAGTCATTTGAAGAGGCCCAAGATTTTGATAATGCGTACTACTTGAGTCTTTCAAGTTCGCAAAGGGTTGAAAGCGTTCAAGTCCTGCGTGAAGAATTTTTTAAATCCAACGGTCTGGAATTTCGTGAAGACGGAAAAAGATTTGGTCTGAGAATTCTAAACTATACGGTTACCTCAAGTGCGATATTATCCAGTTTTGGCATTTATTCTCCTTTATATGGTAAGGTTTTTTTCGGTTTCGATATCAAAAATAT
>CAMYJP010000481.1 GCA_947258675.1 uncultured Desulfobulbaceae bacterium
CCAAAAATGGAGGACTCAACCTTTCACCACTATATGCGGAACATGTCCATGCAGCGGCGAAGGTATCTATTCTACATACTCATCGGCCCGGAATTCAATACACTGTATAATCTCCAGTCCCTTGCATACAGCGCTAATCTTTGCATCAACGACAAAGATCTGTTTCATATGGATATAGCCCTGCGTAAAGCAATTCCGCTGTATGAGGAAATTTTTGGCGCGTTCATGGAAGAATTAACATCCGCTGGTAAAAGCTGATCCTTTTCATTATGTCTTTTTCCCTGTTGCCGGCCACAAAATAAATTTCCTTTCCATGAATAAGCGTCTTTCCCGATTTATCCTGTATTAACTTCACCCAGATCTGTACACTTTTCAGGAAGTATTTTTTTCACTGAAAAAACATGTTTTCGGGACGAAACTATTGTTTTAACCTGATAACTCTGTTAATAGATGTTTTTTGGTTTATGAGCCGAAGTGGTTCTTAAACTCAGTTATCCGTTAACCTTTAACAATTGAAAACGGCCGGTTTTTACCGGTCCGCAGAGGACCTTAAACCCATGACTAACAATGGAACACAGCCCGTGCCAGCGGCAGAAAACAATGGCAGCGAAGATATCAGCTTCGCGGAACTTTTTGAGCAGGAAGACCACAACACCGTCATTAACGTCGGAGAAGTCGCGATCGGAAGGGTTGTCGGTATAGATAATGACAACGTTCTCATCGATGTCGGTGATAAAGCGGAAAGTTACATTTCGCTTTCAGAGTTTCGCCACGAAGATCCTGATCGCGAAATAAATGTCGGCGATGAATTTGAAGTATTTATCGAGCGCCGCAAGGATGAGGGAGGTCTCCAACTTTCCCGCGAAAAGGCCATTGCCATAAAAGTTTGGGACAAAATTGCACAAATACAGGAAGAAGACGAAACAATCGAAGGACGCATCGAAAGCCGCGTCAAGGGCGGCATGTCAGTCGATGTCGGTGTTCCCGCCTTCCTGCCATATTCTCAGATAGATCTGCGTCCGGTCAAGGACCTTGACGCGCTTATCGGACAGAACTTTGACTTCAAGGTGCTGAAGTTTAACCGCAAGCGCAATAATGTTGTTATTTCCCGCCGTGCAATTCTGGAGGAAAAACGCTCCAAACTGCGCGAACAGATGCGCACCTCCCTCGAGGAAGGTCAGACCATTGTCGGCGCCATTACTAACATTACCGACTACGGCCTGTTCATCGACCTTGGCGGAATGGATGGACTCTGCCACATTACCGACCTGTCCTGGGGCCGGGTTTCTCACCCATCCAAATTGTACAACGTGGGTGACGAGATCGAGGTCAAAGTACTCAAGTATGACAAAGATTCAGATCGCGTTTCACTCGGCGTCAAACAACTGCGTGACGATCCATGGGCGCAGGTTCCTGAACAGTTCCCTATTGGAGCAAGTGTTAACGGAAAAGTTGTTTCCATCACCGATTACGGTGTTTTTGTAGAACTTGAGGAAGGTGTTGAAGGCCTGGTCCATATTTCAGAAATGAGCTGGTCCAAAAAGCCCCGTCACCCATCCAAGATGGTTGCAGTAGATGATGAGATCGAGATCAAGGTACTCAAGGTTGAAGCTGAAACCAAGCGTATATCCCTTGGTCTGAAACAGCTGCAGCCTAATCCTTGGGATGTTGTAGAGGAAAGCTACCCGGTTGGCTCGGTTATCGAGGGCAAGATCAAGAACATCACTGATTTTGGCGTCTTTATCGGTATAGAAGAGGGAATTGACGGACTTATCCATGTATCCGACCTTTCCTGGACTGAACGGATCAAGCATCCGTCCGAAAAATACGCCAAGGGTGAAACCATTCAAGCTGTTGTTCTGAAGATCGATAAAGAGAACGAACGCTTCTCCCTGGGCGTCAAACAGCTTGAGCCGGATCCATGGGTTGCCGCTGTAAGCAATTACCCCACAGGTACCATCGTTGAAGGCACAATTACCAATGTGACGGATTTTGGTATTTTCGTCCAACTGGAAGAAGGGATCGAGGGGCTTGTCCATATCTCTGAGATAAGCAAAGAGAAGATTCAGACCCCGGTAGGCATGTTCAATGTCGGTGACACCTTGAAAGCCATGGTTATCAGTGTATCATCAGATGACCGTAAAATAGCTCTTTCCACCAAGGCTCTTGAAGAAGGCGACGAAGAGTCGGTCAAGGAGGAATACGAGCAGAAGCAACAGGCGCAGGGTCCTTCAACCATTGGCGATCTGCTCAAGGCTGCTGCTGCAGACGACGAGCCGGACAACAACGACGATTGATCCAAGACACAGTTAAAACAATAATGACTTGCAGTAGTTATTCATAGTAAAAGGAAAACAGAGACAATGCTCAAACGTGAACTTGTAAACAAGGTTTCTGAAGAACTTCAAGGGTATTATAAAAAAGACATCGCCATGGCTGTGGACCTCATTCTTGAGGAGATTTCCAAGGCTTTGATCGATGGAAGAAGGGTGGAGATCAGGGGATTCGGCAGTTTTTCCGTCCCAAGACGGGCAAGATCATGAATATCTCAGCCCGGAAGACCCTTCATTTTACCATGAGCAAATCACTGAAGGAAGCCTTGATAGGAAAATAACGCCTCCCTTTCGCAAGAAAGGTCTTTAGAATAAATAAAAAACCGGTGTCGTAAATCACCATGACACCGGTTTTTTTATTATTACGAATTGTTAGAAAGGATTATCGAAAAAGATCTGCATCCCCTTTCCCTGCCCGTAATATTTCCGGTTTGTCATCAATAAGGGATACAACGGTTGACGGATTAGGAACGATCTGCCCCCCATTGATAACCAGATCCACCTGGTTACAGAAAATATCGTTTACATCAAAACCGTCAACCGGCGGCTCTTTGTCCCTGTCCAGGATAGCCGTGGTGTTGAGAATCGGGTTACCCAGCTTCTCTATCAACGCCAGACTTATAGGATGATCGGGCACCCGGATACCCACCGTTTTCTGTTTGGTCAGCATAATTTTCGGCACCACTTTTGTCCCGGACAGAACAAAAGTGTACGGACCGGGTAGGCACTTACGCATCAGTCGGTATGCGGCATTGCCTACATGGCTGTATTGGCTGATATTTTTCAGGTCAGAGCACATAAAACTGAACGGCTTGTGTTTAGGCCTGTTTTTCAACTGAAAAATACGCTTAACAGCCTTTTGGTTAAAAATATCGCAACCCAGACCGTACATTGTATCGGTTGGATAACATATCACCCCACCCTTCTTCAATAGATCGGCCACTTGGGCTATCAGTCGAGGCTGAGGGTTATATGGATTTATTTCAAGAAGATGCGCCATTTCATATCACCTGTTTTCAAGTTCGACAGTAAAGCAGGAACAGAAAAGAAAATCCACCAGAATTTATAAAAAAAACTTTGCGGGAATGTATAAAATCATACTACGGAATAGCTCATTTACCATTTTCTTTTATCTGCTAACATGCTACATTGCCGCATAAGATCAGCTCCCAATCAACCACCAGAGGATGGATCCATGTTCCACCAGGATATACCCCCAGCATACACCTTTGACGACGTTTTACTGATTCCTTGTGCATCAGAAGTGCTGCCTTCAGAGGTTTCACTGGCAACAAAGCTCACCGACACCATTTCCCTCATGGCACCACTTGTCAGTGCAGCCATGGATTCGGTTACCGAGCACAAAACCGCAATCGCTATGGCACGGGAAGGGGGCATTGGTATTATTCACAAAAACATGAGCAAGGAAAGCCAGGCCACTGAAGTGGAACGGGTCAAAAAATCCGAATCAGGTATGATCATCGACCCGGTCACCGTTACCGAGGAACAGAGTGTGGGCGACGTTCAGGCGGTCATGCGAACTTACAAGATCTCCGGTTTGCCAGTTCTCAGAGAAGAAAAACTTGTCGGTATAGTCACCAACCGCGATCTTCGTTTTGTCTCAGACGACAACCTGAAAGTCAGAGACGTAATGACCAGCAAAAACCTGGTCACAGCCCCTGTCGGTATCGATCTAGAACATTCCAAGGCTCTTCTGCACGAACACCGTATCGAAAAGCTGCTCGTAGTCGATGAACAGGGATTGCTCAAAGGCCTGATCACCATAAAAGACATTGAAAAAATTAAAAAATACCCCCGTGCTGCCAAGGATGAAATAGGACGATTACTTGCCGGTGCAGCTATTGGGGTAGGCAGCGACATGATGGAGCGCACTGAAGCCCTGGTGAAGGCCAAGGTCGATGTAATTGTCCTTGACTCTGCCCATG
>CAMYJP010000482.1 GCA_947258675.1 uncultured Desulfobulbaceae bacterium
CTGCTGCAGGAAAAGTATCAGGCGCAATACGGCAGTCAATGATAGTTCACCGTAGAACTCACCCTTAAAGCAGCATGGAACCGTGCCCATTCTCAAGTTGAACATTCTCTAAGAAAGTAATTATCAGAATAAGAAAGTCATCACCTAATCTGAGTCCTCTGACACATGGTTGTGAAGTCCGATGGAGATATAAACTATTCATAATGCCTTGATAAGACAATATGAATAGCTGGAATCAATGCTTATCTATGCATGATAGAGGTCCAGAGATTCCATCCCTTATCGTCAATATAATTTAAGGCACCTTGATCCATTCCGATCGTTTTTTTCACAAGTTTAAATGAAAGTTTTTGTCCGGCGTTTAAGGTAGCCTGGACAAAGTCATCGTAGCGAGCAAACCAAGCGCTATCTCCCTTTCCTCTACCCGTGGCACTGAATGCAACCGGGACGCCACTGCTTAACCCCTGCAATGCGAGCGGTGCTGTGCAGCCGCACAGGCACGTTAATTAATTAGTCCTAATTGCCTCAATCTTAACTTTCAGTCACCTTTATTGAGTTAAGGTGTCAATTGTCAATGTTGGTTTGAGGTCATGCCGTTTTCATTTAGATAAAATATATTGTGCCTTGCAGAAGAATATTTCATTTAAATAATTGGGGATGTTTTTTTGCAAATATTGTTGGATCGGCTTTATCAAGTGCAACAAGATACTCTGAATTTATGTTACCCAATTCCTCTTTTTGTTTAATAATATCGCTTATTGCCCATTCCCTTGATGATATTTCTTCTGCCAATTCAATTGACGATTCAACGAACTTGTCTGTATGGGGTTTTGCTTTCGAATCAATTTCACTCATATTCTTTATGTCTGATGCCATACTTTGCAAATATTTAACCATTGAACCCCGCTGTTTTTTTGCTGAAGATTTTGCAGCAGTAAGCATTGCAATTCTAGCATCTTCTTCGTTAGTTAATGCATAAAGTCTAACAGCTTTACAGAAATAGGCATTTATTCGTTTTGCATGTGATTGTCTCCTAAAGAGATATACTGCAGACAGTACTAATAGTGCCGCACCTATTAAGTTTACTAGAATCATCATACTGTTTTTTACCTCGCATGTTCTATAGTATTGGGATCAAATCAGTTGGCCTGTAGTTAATGCATTACGACCTTGAACAAAATTATTGTCTTTATCAGTTGTAGCTTTATTCTGCATTTCGTGAAAAAGGTATATAGAGTATAGCATACCATCATCAATGGTCTCATTATCCAGAAAGTTGCGGGACTGCAAGTATTATTAAAAGAACTTCATGATGAAATTAAAACTACTCCGCAGTTGATTCTAGATTGCCTCTCCACATGGCAAATAAAAAAATTGTCGGATAAATTTACTATTATGGCAAGTTATTTATTTCGTGAAGTGGCAAGCAGGGTGGACTTTTGAAAAAGATATGATATTATTGGATCCAGTAAGGCGTCTAATTTCCAACGTATTATAATCACAAAGATTTCAAAAGGGAGACACTCCCAACTTCTTGAAGGAGGGTATGACATGAAGAAACTATCTGTACTGTTTTTCACAGCAATCTTAATAACAGGTATATCAGTTCCCGCAGGACATGCTTCAGAAGACCTTGCCACGAAATTCAACAACGTGCTTTTGCAGGCCCAATCACAGAATGGTTGGCAGATAAAGGCTGCCGATGTCCATAATATGATAACGAGTAAAAAACAGGATTTCCTCATAGTAGATGTCAGGCCAATTCCTCCAGGACAGCATGGTGGCAAGATAGCAGGAGCGATATTTATACCTTATTATGAAATCATGAAGCCTGAGAATTTAGCTAAGCTTCCAAAGGACAAGAAGCTGATTCTGGCATGTGTGACAGGCCAAACGCAGAATTTACCCATAGTGCCCCTAAGAGTCCTTGGATACGACGCATACACTATGTCGTTCGGAATGTCGTCTTGGATCAGAGGTTATTTCGGAGGAAATATGATGCAAGGCGCAATAGCCGGGGCAAATTATCCTGTAGAGTAAGAAGCTACGCACCCTTGCCTTTCCATTGAAGCTATATACCTGAGAAATATTGTTTTTTTCAGAAGCTACTCTTGCCATTATACACCTGAAAACTAAAGCCGGAATTGAGAGATAAAAATCTCGATCCGGCTTTTTTCATTTTTCTCAATCTTGGATTTTCGATGACAGCATTTTTCCGTCAGGTTACTATTGCCAGCATACACCGGGCAGATTCTAAGTAAGTTTGGAAGTTTACTCTTTTGGCAAGCAATCATCATTTTTCTTTTTACTGCTGACCACCACATTGTGGTACTTTCTTCTTGACTCTTAATTGTTTCTGTTTTAATATCAATTTTTATTTAATATATTTTATCATTAACAAACGTAACCTCTTTGTTGGAGTATCCCCGTGACAAGAGGTACACTCAAATGGCTTTTTTAATGCCTCTAATGGGATGGTCCATCCCATTAGAGGCATTTGTGTTTTCTGCCTTCAAGA
>CAMYJP010000483.1 GCA_947258675.1 uncultured Desulfobulbaceae bacterium
ACCCTCACAATTAAAGAAAAAATAGGGACGAATTCATTTTTTATCTGTTGCGAATATCGTTTCAAACGTTGTTACCATTGATTCGGTGGACGGCTTAATATTTAACCAGCCTGTTGCCCAGTGGTCCCTGTCTTTCAAGTGACGACATGCAACAGATATAAGGTAAGGAGAAAAGTACAAGGAAGTCGCCATTGATCCGGGAGACATTAGATGATATGAAATCTGCCATGACTAATATAATCACCTTGGCAAAAACAAAAGCAGATTTGGTAGTCATTTTTGATCTCCCTCCTCATCCAATTGAAACAGAAAAACAGCGTGATTACAGTCTCTGGTTGCCTGAGCATTGTGCAGAACAGAATGTTCAATATTTCAGTATGGTTGATGTGTTAGGCACTGGAGGGGGGCCGTATGGGCAGGAAAGAAATTATAATTATTACGGATCGGGGGATCCAGGATTTCCTGACGCCTTGAAGGAAGTACATCCAAACCCATTGGGTCATCAGGCTCTGTCGCAGGCCTTGCAGGCCCAGATGGTATTACCTGAAAGCACAAAGTATTTTGGGGAGTATATTAGAACTGAAGAGTTCATCCATACTGGTGATGAATAGGATGACTTGCACAATCGAACAGAAAACAGAAAAGATATAAGGCAAAGATAAAACTTACAGGAAAGAAGTTGCCTTTAATCTGAAAAATGCTACTTTGTAAAACTTAACCCCGCACATGCATTTATTAGGAGGTATCAGTGGGATTCTTAGACATTTTTGTACCAAAATGGAATAACCGTGATCCTGAAATCAGGCTTTCCGCTGTTGTCGAAATGACCAATCTAAAACGGTTGACTTCCATAGCTAAAGAAGACTCGAATGGAGAAGTCAGAGTTGCCGCTATTAAGCGTTTAGGAGAACTCGCTGATGGTGAGAGTTATGGGCCGTATGAAGATCTGGAAACACTGCTTAGCGATTCAGAACAAACAGTCAGGAGTGCAGCTGTTTATTCGTCCGGATTAATGATGAAAGCCCGAAGAGAGTTTAATGAAAGAAAAACACAAAATTGTAATGTCGGTGAACTATACAATATTATTTTGAATGCAAATGTCGAATACGATTTGGTGTATGGCCGATTGGAAAATAAACTTATTGAGATCATTAAAGAAAACAACCATCCAGATATAAAAAGTGTGGCTATCGATTCCATAAGATATTCATGTATAAATGATACTCAAAAGGAAGAAATGAGCAAGAAACTGGCGGAAGCCGGTGTCGAGATTAATGGATTTTAGAAAAAGGACTAGCTGGTAAGCTGGAAGAGTTTAGATAACGAAAATCTCTGACAATTTTATTTTTCTCTTGTTGCGAACAAACGATGGTATTATTGATTCGGGTGACAGAATTATTTTCGCTCATGGATTCGTGAAAAAAAATCAGTCCCCCACTAAGAATCAAACGACACGATCTGATTAAAAGAAAAATTATATTAAATAGATATCGACCGAATAAAAAAGTAGCAACCGGTTAAATCTCAGCTTGTACAAGATTTCTAAGCGTTCCGATCTTTTCAACATTCATCTCTATCAGGTCACCAGGCATCAGGAAAACAGGTGGTTTCCTGACGAAGCCAACACCATCAGGAGTGCCGGTCATGATAACCGTTCCCGGCAGCAGCGTTGTTGAGCTGGATAAATATTCTATCAGTTCAGCCACCGAGAAAAGCATGTCTTTCGTGTGACCGCTTTGCATCTCCATGGAATTGAGATGACAACTGAGTTTCAGGTCCTGAGGATCGAGGATTTCATCTCTTGTGACCATGACCGGACCCAGCGGGCAAAATGTATCAAAACTTTTCCCCCGCACCCACTGGCCGCCCCCTGCATTCTTTTGCCATCTCCTTGCAGATACGTCATTGCCAATCGTATAACCAAATACGTAATCGAGCGCTTCACTGGCCGGGATATTCTTAGCTGGCCTGCCTATAATGACTGTCAATTCGGTTTCATAATCAACCTGGGGAGGGTCGAGACAGGAGGCAGGAAGAATAATCGGGTCATCGGGATGACAGATTGAACCGGGATTCTTCATAAACAGAATCGGATATTGAGGAGGTTCTGAGCCAAATTCCGTAGCATGGAGTCTGTAATTAAGACCAATACAGAATATGGCTGTTGGCTCAAGCGGACTGAGTACTTTTACTACTCTTGTGCTTTTGCCGGTCTTCTGAAACCCTTTGGTGAAATCACCATGAAGAAGGTTGGCCTCTTCTCCGCTATAATCAGAGCCGTACTGAATTGCTCCTTGATGATCGATAAAGCGAATTATTTTCATAGAAATACCGATTGTCTAAGGTTGATCCTTACAAGGATACTCTTTTTAGATCTGATGTTCTGGATCATTTGAACTGACAACCATCACCCAAACAGTTCCTGAAATTTTTGCTGCCGGTAATCAAATATCTTTTCCAACTGCCCTTTGATAAAAACACCATGAAGCACTCTGCCCAAGAGACCGTAAGGTG
>CAMYJP010000484.1 GCA_947258675.1 uncultured Desulfobulbaceae bacterium
ACATACACTTTTTGGCAAGCCAAAATTTATTACCTTGCCTGATGTATTATGCAATCAGGCTCCTCGGCGACTTAGGGGGCACCGATGATGCTTGAATTGACCAAGATTGTAAAAAGACGATCGATTTCCTATCGTGTTTTGTGTATCCAAATTCTATCTGTTGTTATGTATTTAATTTTAAGAAAGTTTCAATCTGGAGATATGAGTCAATATGAAAAAACTAACTATTGCGCTAATGATTGCTTTTCTATTTTTATGTAACGCCGTTGCTGCTGAACGCCCAACAGACGCGGAATATCATGCATTTAAAGTGTATCACCATGCTGTATATTTAGAAACAACTGCTAAGCAGGCAGGCGGAACAAACAAACTGCTCCATACGACAAAGTTGCCAACCGAGGGAACAGATCCTGTAGTTACGCCTGCACTGGATCATCTTTACACAAAAGCAGTTATTGATCTTACCAGTGTTCCTGTCGTAGTGGAACTTCCAGAAGTTGAAAAGGACCGCTACTTTTCAATCCAGATTGCAGACCAGGAACACTATACCATTTACGATGAGATCCATCCTGTCGGCAAATACGTATTTGTACGCGAAGGCAAAAACATGGCAGTGCCTGAAGGGGCAAAAGTGATTGAATGTCGAGGTGATTATCCTCATCTCTTTGTCCGTGTACAGGTGAAAAATGATGCGGATATGCCCAATATTGCTCCGATTCAGCAGGGTATTAAACTTACTGGTATAAGCAAACCGTTAACCATTGGGAATCCGATTAAATTTACCCTTGAAACCCACGATGTATATCCACAGAATAAAGAAATTCTTGCCTCGGTAACAGATTTTAGCATAGAGGATTATAAACGGGTTAGTAACTATATCGGTGAAATTGCACCTAAGTTCGCCGCGACCGGTAACACTGGCATGTTCGGTCCGATTGACAGTCAAGAGCCTCACAGCAACGACTCTGAATATCGTGCAGCCGCTATGGTCGGTCACCTTGGCTTTCCCATTCATCACGCCTATTACGCGCCTTACTTCACAAACTGCAACGACGAAGTTTTAAACGGTGATAAACCTGAAGTATTTGTTTTCCCATATAAACCTGAAGGGGTGGAGCTGTTCTGGTCAGTTACCCGTTACAGCGCACTAACACGAAATACGATTCCCGGTAAAAATGATATCTTCAATGCATACAACACCAAACCGGATAAAAATGGCAATATCACAGTTACCTTCAGTGTTGAGGATCCAAAAGACGGTACCTATTGGATGCCGGTTAATGCCGGTGAACTCTATTATTTTGTGGTTCGTTATTACAAACCTGATGTGGATAAGCTTCCGCCGAAGCCCTGTGTTTCAAACGTTGAAATTCCCAACAAACCCCATTTCCAAAATCAGCTTCTGAAGTAACGATGCCTGTTACGGGTGCAATCATGCACCAGGAATATGTTAAAACAATAGGCCGTATGGCTTATGTATGGGGCTGGCCAATGGTTAATAGCTTCAATCGCCGTATGGCCATTACCCAAGCCCCGGAACCGGGAAGACTTGGTGGTGTCGTTCCGGTTGCCCCTCGCGGGCGACTCTGTATGCTTAACGACTATGTTAAGCCAGATCAAAGTTTCGTTGCTTGCCCCAACCAGGATGTGGCTTAGGGTGCTGGATTTTGGTCTCTCGATGAGGAGCCGGTTGTCATCCAGGTGCCTGATTTTGGTGACCGGTTCTGGGTCTACGCGCTCTATGATGCCCGCACGGACCAATTCGGTGAGTTTGGCAAGCCCTATGGAACCAAACCTGGCTTCTACCTGCTGGTCGTCCCCAACTGGTATGGCAAGGTTCCCGCAGGCATCACGGCAATCATCCGATCGTCCACAGAGTATTGCTTTGCTGCTCCTCGTATTTTCATAAACGATACGGATGAAGACCGTGCGGCCATTCAACCACTAGTCAACCAAATCAACGCCTATCCCCTGACAGAGTTTGATGGCAAGATGAAGATCAAGGACTGGAGTAACGTCCCTACTTTTCCAGCCCCAAAGGTTGAGGGCGAAAATAAGTGGGTCGTCCCCGAGGGATTCTTTGATCAACTTCCCGGGGTGATGGCCGCAGTCGCACCACTTCCCGGTGAAGAAGCACTCTATGCATCAATCACGCAGGTGCTCGATGCGGCAGAAAAAGATCCTGCCGTCAAAAAAGCACTGGTCGAGGTTGCGGTAGAAACCGAGAAAGAAGTCATTGGGCCACTTTTTCTCTGGAAGCACAATGGTATTCCCGCCGGTAACGGCTGGAACCGGTCTGCCAATAATGCCGAGTGGGGATTTGACTATCTGATGCGCACCGGAACAGCCAGGTCGAATATGTATGATAACCGGCCCACCGAGACGCAATATTTTTACACAGACGGCGACTCTAAAGGAATGCAATTGGAAGGCAGAAATCTATACAAAGCCACCTTTGCAAAAGGAGAGCTGCCACCGGTAAATGGATTTTGGTCTCTGACGATATACAA